>CAMSQT010000018.1 GCA_947062645.1 uncultured Clostridium sp.
CTCTTACGATCTTATATGGATATTACAGAGGGGAAAGTAGAAGCTGGTACAAAATTACAAATGTATACAGGAAATCAAACAGTGGCACAAAAATTCAAATTTGAAAAGGCTAAAACAACATTAGAAGGTAAAAAAGTACTAGATAATGGGGTTTACTATATTCAAAGTGCGTTAAACAATAGAAAAGTATTAGACATTTCTGGTGGTTCCTATAATAGTTATGCAAATGTTCAGTTATGGGAAAATGAAGGAGTACAACAACAAAGATTTGAAGTTACTTATAATGAACAGGAAAAGTACTATCAAATTAGGTCTGTTAATTCAGGGAAAAACCTAGATGTATTAGGGAATGGGAAAACAAACAAAACGAATGTACATCAATATGATAAAAATAATACATCAGCACAACAATGGATTTTACAAGAGGCAGGAAATGGATATTTTTATATTTTTTCAAAAGGGGCAGAATTATATTTAGATGTAGATAATGCTTCAGCACAAAACGGAGCCAATATCCAATTATATGAAGGAAATGGTTCGAATGCCCAGAAATTCAAATTTGAAAAAACAACAATGATAGGGGAAGAAACCTATAAAATAGCAATAAGAAATGACTCGAATAAATTTTTCGATATTTCTGGAGGTTCTACTGCTGAAGGAGCAAACTTACAAATATGGCAAGATAGCAATGTAAATCAACAAGTTTATAGAGTAAAATTTGATAAGGATAAAACGTATTGCAAAATTATAGCAAAACATTCCAATAAAGTTTTAACAGTAGAAGCTAATAATAATGTGGTACAAAGAACAGATACGGGAGCAGATAACCAAAGATGGAGTATAGAAATAGTTGGATATCGTTATTATAAGATAAAATCAAAAGCCAATGGATTGTATTTAGATGTAGATTGTGACGGAACTGCCAATGGTACCAATATAAAAACCTATACAGGATATGATACCAATGCACAAAAATTCTATTTTTCAGGTGTTAGAACATTAGATGGAATTGATGTAAGTGAACACCAATATGAAATAAATTGGCAACAGGTAAGAAATGCAGGAATAGATTTTGCTATTGTTAGAGTGGGTTATGGACAACATGCTCATCAAAAAGATAAATATTTTGAGCAGAATTATGATGGAGCAAGAGCAATGGGATTAAAAGTAGGAACTTATTTATATTCTTATGCACAATCAGTAGAAGATGCTAGAAGAGAAGCTTATAATTGTTTAGCATGGCTAAGAGGAAGACCATTAGATTATCCTGTATTTTATGACATAGAAGATTCTAGTCAAGCATGGATTGACCCGCAAACAATGACAGATATGGTAAAAGCTTTTTGCGAAATTATCAGTAATGCAGGCTATAAAACAGGAGTTTATACCTATCGAGATTGGTTTAGGAATAAAATATATACTGGGCAATTACCAGGAAATTATCAAATTTGGTTAGCACATTATACTTGGGATGTAAATAAGCCATCTGATTATGAAGGATATTATAACATTTGGCAATACACAAGTCGCGGATATGTACCAGGAATTAATGGTAATGTAGATAGGAATATAGAATATAGAAATTATTAGATGGAAAAAGAAATGTCGGAATTTTGGGACATTTCTTTTTTGATTTACTTGATTATAGGCTAAAAGAATGATAAAATCAGGAGGATTATTGGGGTGAGAAAATGAAAAAAATATTATTTGGAATTACAAGTTTAACACTTCGGTGGAGCAGAAAGAGTATTAGTAGATTTAGCAAATTGTTTGGCAAAAGATTATGAAATAACTATTTTTACGATTTATGCAAAAGGGGAGTTAGAAAAAGAATTAGTATCTGCTATTAAATTAGAAAGTCTATATCCAGTTTCTTATGCAGAATTATCCAATTTTCAAAAAAAAATAGGTATGCCATTAAAAGTATTATTAAAAAGTAAAAAGCTTTATGAAAAAAAAATAAACAAAAATTATGAGGTAGAAATAGCCTTTTTAGAAGGAGCTATTACGAGGCTATTTAGTAATAAAAATAGCAATGCGAAAAAAATTGCTTGGGTTCATAATGACATTGCTTGTGTATTTGGAAAAGGAATGAAAGCTAAAATAAAAAAACAAATTGATAAAAAGATTTATGATAAATATGAAAAATTAGTATTTGTAAGTAAAGATAATTTAGTGAGCTTTGAAAAAGCTTATCCAACGATAAAAAATGAAAAACAAGTGATTTATAATTATATCGATACCAGTAAAGTACTAGAAAAAGCAAAAGAAATTCCAGATATAGAGTTTCAAAAAGGGGTTACCAATATAGTAACAGTAGCGAGGCTTGTGGAACAAAAAGGAATAGATAGATTAATTGAAGTTCATAAAAAATTAATACAAGAGGGATTGCTTCATAATTTTTATGTAATAGGAGATGGACCTCAGAAAGACAAGTTACAAGATTTAATCAAAAAAGAAGAGATAGAAGAAACTTTTAAATTGTTGGGGAAAAAGGAAAATCCATATCCTTATATAAAAATGGCAGATTATTTTGCTTTATTATCTTGGTATGAAGGATATCCAATGGTATTGTTGGAAGCACAGATTTTACAAAAAAGGATTATTATAACCAATACAGCAGCAAAAGAAACCTTACAAAACTATAAAAATTATACAATAGCCCCAAATTCACAACAAGGAATTTTACAAACGTTGAGACAAATCTTAACCAAGCAAGAAAAAGAAAAAGAAGAACAGGAGAACTATCAAAATGAAGATATTCTAAAAAAAATTCAAAAGTTAATGGGAGAAGAAATATGAAAGTAACAGTAATAACACCAACTTACAATAGAGAAAAATTATTATCAAAACTTTATGAAAGTATAGTAGATAATAGTAATTATGGGGGCGAAATTGAGTGGCTAATCATAGATGATGGCTCAAAGGATAATACCAAAAAAATGGTTGATAAATGGAAAGAAGAAAAGAAAATAGAAATTAAATATGAATTTCAAGAAAATCAAGGTAAAATGAATGCAATCAATCATATGGTACCATATGCTACAGGAGATTTAATCATAGAGTGTGATTCGGATGATTTCTTTACAAAAGATGCTTTTTCTATCATAGAACAGACCTGGAACAAAAATAAAGAAAGAAAAGATATCTATGCCTTTTGTTTTTTAAAATATGATACAAAGGGAAACAATATGGGAAAAAAATTTTCTAAGCAAGAAACCACGATGTTTGATTTGTATTTTAAAGAGGGAGAAGATGGCGAAAAGGCATTGGTGTTTTTTGGTAACATAAGAAAACACTACCAATATCAAATCGAAAGAAATGAAAAGTTTTCAACCGAAGCTAGAATGCATCATAAAATGGACGAAAACTACAAAATAGTAACAGTAAATGAGCCAATTATGATTTGCGAATATCAACAAGAAGGTTACACAAAAAATATTGCAAAACAATTTAAAGAAAATCCGTATGGATATTATGAATATTTTAAGGAAATTTTACAAAGAGATTTTAGAGGGGTGAAATTTTCAAAAAGATTATATGTAATAAAGCATTACATTTTATTTAGTTATTTGACCAAACAATATAAAATAACAAATATAAGTGGATTCAAAAATAAAGTACTGTATTTTATGCTGTTATTACCAGGAATTATTAAAACAAAATTAAGATATAGAGGTAAATAATGGAATTTAATAAAAAAACTTGATTTTTCGACAAGATATGATATAAAATAAGAAGAAGCAAAGGGGAAACAAAGGAGGAAATACACATGAAAGCAAAAGCGATATTGATTGTATTATTAATTAATACAATTATTTTACCAGCATTTATGCCTGCCATAAGTTTTGCTTATGAGGATTTAGAGAAAGAAGAAGTTTTAACAGAAAATGAAGTTGAGCAAGAAGAAACGAAAGAAGATGAGAGTTTAAAAGAATCAGAAGAGACAAAGGAAGAAGATATAGAAGAAACAACAGAACAAGAACCAGAAATATTATCGGAACAGGATGAGAAAATAACTGATTTAGAAGTGACAGAAGAGCAAGATGTTGTACAGGAAGAAGACGTTGAAGTGGAAAAAGTTATGAAAGCAGTGCCTAATGTATCTGATCAATTGCCAGAAGGAGATGGAGAATATACTATCTCAACAGCATTAGATAATAAAAAAGTATTAGATGTTGATGGAGGTTCTAAAAATAATGGTGCTAATATTCAATTATATGAAGGGAATAAAAGTGATGCTCAAAAATTTAATTTAAAGTATAATGCTAGCACAAAAACATATACCATAATAGCAATAAATTCTAATAAGGTGTTAGATGTATATTGCGGAGCAAGTAATAATGGAACGAATGTACAACAATATGATGGAAATAATACTAAAGCACAACAGTGGGTTTTGAAAAATGCAGGAAATGGATATTTCTATATTATATCAAAGTGTAATGGATTATACTTAGACGTAAATAATGCAATAGCTAAAAATGGAAGCAATATACAAGTTTATGAAGGAAACGGCAGTAATGCACAAAAATTTAAATTTATAAAAAATGCAGATATAGAAACAGAACAATTGCCAAAAGGAGATGGTACCTATATTATTTCGACAGCATTAAAGGAAGACAAAGTATTAGATGTAGATGGAGGAATAACTAATAATGGTGCTAATATTCAACTATGGGATTGGGCTAATGTAAAACAACAAAAATTTAAATTAACTTATAATGCCAGCACAAAAACATATACTATAACAGCAACACATTCTAATAAGGTGTTAGATGTATATTGCGGAGCAAGCAGTAATGGAACGAATGTACAACAATATGATGGAAATAATACTAAAGCGCAACAGTGGGTTTTGAAAAATGCAGGAAATGGATATTTCTATATTATATCAAAGTGTAATGGATTATACTTAGACGTAAATGAAGCAATAGCTGAAAATGGAAGCAATATACAAGTGTACGAAGGAAATGGAAGTAATGCTCAAAAATTTAAATTTACTAAAAATACAGATATAGAAACCCATAAATTACCAGAAGGAGATGGTACCTATATTATTTCGACAGCATTAAATAAAGACAAAGTATTAGATGTAAGTGGTGGGTCAACAAGCAATGGTGCTAATATTCAATTGTGGGAAGAGGCTAATGTAAAACAACAAAAATTCAAATTAACTTATAATGCTAGCACAAAAACATATACTATAACAGCGACGCATTCTAATAAAGTATTGGATGTATATTGTGGGGAAAGTGATAATGGAACGAATGTGCAACAGTATGATGGGAATAATACAACAGCACAACAATGGATATTGCAGGATGCAGGAAATGGTTACTTTTATATTATATCAAAATGTAATGGGCTGTATTTAGATGTGGCAGGTGGAAATGCTAGCAATGGAAGTAACATACAAGTTTATGAGGGGAATGGAAGTAACGCCCAGAAATTTAAGTTTACAACTATAGGGGTAGAAGATGGCTTATATACAATAAAAACAGCTATTAATAATCAATATGTGTTAGATGTACAAGGAGGCTCTGGTGCGAATGGTGCCAATGTACAGTTATATACTGCCAATGGAACGGCTGCTCAAAAATGGGAAGTAAAATACATAGGCAAAGGTTATTATAGTATTATAGCATCACACTCAGGAAAAGCATTAGATGTATATTGTGGAGCGAGTGATAATGGAACTAATGTACAACAATATGATAGTAATAATACAATAGCACAACAGTGGATTTTAAAAGAAGCGGGAAATGGATATTATTATATTGTATCAAGATGTAATAATTTATACTTAGATGTATCTTATGCAATAGCAAAAGATGGAGCTAATATTCAAGTATATGAAAAGAATGGAAGTAATGCTCAAAAATTCAAGTTTGAAAAGACATCTAAAACGAATTCTTCTAATTTTCAAAATTTAAATGAAAAACAGTACCCAGGGTATAAAGCAATGCTACAACAGTTACAAAATAAACATCCTAACTGGAGTTTTGAAATATATTACACAGGACTAAATTGGAATGCAGCAGTAAATCAACAAGATGTCTTAGCTAGCATTAATAGTCCAAGAAGTTTAGTTCATGAATATTATTATTTACATGATAAAGGCGGAGCGGAATGGATACAAGGAACGGATAAATATGATACTTCAAAGGAATGGTACAGGGCATCCAAAAAAGGAATTGGCTATATGATGGATCCAAGAAATAGTTTAGAAGAAGCCTGGATATTCCAATTCCAAGATTTAACAGATGCATCAGCAACAAAAGAGGAAATTATAAAAATGTTAGCTAATGTTACTTTCTTAAAAAATAAAGAAACAGCAGCAGACACCATAGTAAAACAATGTGCGAAAAAAGGGGTTAATCCGTTTCATATTGTTGCTAGAATGCTTCAAGAGCAAGGCAATAATGGAAGTTCTAGTAACGGTTTTAAATGTACACATGCGCATAAAAACACAGTATATAATTTGTTCAACATTAGGGTAAGTGGTTCAAATGGATTGGTAATAGGCGCTAATTATGCTTGTGATATGGGATGGTTTACCCAAGAAAAATGCATAGAAGATAGTATTGATTTTATTAAAAAAGAATATATTGGAGTAGGACAATCTACCTTATATTTCCAAAAATACAATGTAGTAAATCAAATCTATAGTCATCAATATATGACAAATATTTACGGGGCAAACGATGAAGGAAATAAAATGTACCAAGGGTATCATGCTAACGGTCTTTTAAATAGAGAATTTAAATTTGTCATTCCAGTCTATGAAAATATGCCAAGTGCACCAAGTCCAAGACCAGGAAAATGATATACAAGATAGTTGAGAAAAATCTTTCTCAACTATTATTTTTGTTATGGCAACCTATTGACACTTTTGAAAATTAAGGCTAAAATGAAAAAATAGGAGGCTAGTTATGAAAGAAAAGTTAGTAACTATTATGACACCATGTTATAATGGAGAAAAATATATAAAAAATTTAATAGAATCCATATTAAAGCAAACTTATTCGAATATAGAATTTATTTTAATAGACGATGGTTCTACGGATAATACAGAAAAAGTAGTAAAAGGGTATGAAACGAAATTAAAAGACAAAAATATAACGTTAAAGTATATCAAACAAAAAAATCAGGGACAAGCAACAGCGGCTAACAATGGGTTAAAACAAGTAGAAGGAGAATTCTTAATTTGGCCAGATGCAGATGATTATTTTGAAAAAGATGCCATCCAAAACATGGTAAGTTTTTTTCATGAGCATAAAGAATATGATGTTGTTAGAGCAAAGGTAGCATTTCGAAAAGATACACCTGAAAAAGAAATAATAGAGATTAGAGAAAGTAAAAATCCAGAAAATACAGATTTATTTTTAAATTACATTAAAGAAGAAGATACTTATTGTTTTTGTGGCGTAATTATGATAAGGACAGAAAGATTTTTTGAAAGAAATAAAGGAAAAGATATCTATATTAACAGAGCAGGGCAAAATTGGCAAATTATCTTACCAGCAGTTTACAAAGCAAAATCAGGATATATTGATAAAATTGTATATAATGTAACAATAAGAGAAGGTAGCCATTCTAGAAAAAAAGAAAGCAAATTAGATGTTCTAAAAAGAATGCAAAATCATAGAAAAATATTAAACAAAACCGTATCTAAAATAGTAGATAACAAAGAAGAAAAAAAGAAATATTTAAAAATTATAAAAGATAAATATGACGTAAGGCAAAAAGAATACATTAAATACCAATTAAAACATTGGAATGAAAAGTAACATCCTAAAATAAATTAGGATGTTTTTATTTTATGCAAACGATTGACTATCCCTAAAAATCCTGATAAAATGACAAAGAAAGAAAATGGGGAAAGAGGTGCTAAAATGAACTTTTTATTATATGGAGAAGGAACATTTTTAAACAAAGGATGCGAAGCAATTGTAAACACAACCATAAAGAAAATACAAAAAATAGGCAAAGGAGAAATTGTCCTATCAACCAATGACTTAGCCTATGACAGCCAATATTATAAAGATATTATCACAAAATATGTAAAAGGATATTATCAAGAAAGTGAACTAACCGAAGAAGAAAAAGAAAAAACAAAATACTATCAAACCATACCTTTTGACTATACCAATTTTGAAAAAATATATGAAAAAGATTGTCTTAAAGAAATTGAAAACGCAGATATCTGTATGTCCGTAGGAGGAGATAATTATTGTTATGGGGAACCAAACTGGATTTATACCATAAACAAAGAAATAAAGGCAAAAAACAAGAAAAACATATTTTGGTGTACCTCTTTATTTGAAGAAATAGAATCAGCAGAAATGATAAGAGACTTAAAAACCTTTGATCTAATTGTTGCAAGAGAAACCTTAACCTATCAAGCATTAGAAAGATTTGTGGATAAAGAAAGACTAATGTTATCCCCAGATACAGCCTTTTCTTTAGAGAAAAAAGAAGTAGAATTACCACAAGTGTTTCAACAAGGCAAAAAAGTAATTGGAATTAATATTAGTCCCCTAATTTCAAAATATACTGAAAAAGAAAACAATATTTTAGCAAGTATCCAAGCCTTAATTGATTTTATCTTAAAAGAAACAGATAACAATATTTGTTTGATTCCTCATGTATATATCGAAAGAAACAATGACTTAGACTCTTTGAAAATGGTAAAAGAATTATACCAAACAGAAGAGAGAATAGGAATATTAGACCAAAGAATCTATGATTGTGAAGAACTAAAATATGTGATTTCCAATTGTAGTTATCTAATTGCAGCAAGAACCCATGCTAGTATTGCAGGATACTCTAGCTTAGTGCCAACCCTTGTAATTGGATATAGCGTAAAATCGAAAGGAATTGCTTTGGATTTATTTGGTGAACATGAAAACTATGTAGTACCAGTAGATAAGATGACTCCGGAAATCCTACTAAATAAGTTTAAATTTATCGTAACAAATGAAAAAGAAATCAAGAAAATCTTAGAAGAAAAAATACCAGTCTATAAAGAAAAAGCAGATAATCAACTAGTTGAAGTATTAAAAAGATTAGAAGCTTTGGATAAAAAATATGTTACAAGCCAATTTAAATGTACTGGTTGTGAAGCTTGTAAAAACATATGCCCACACGGAGCTATCCAAATGATAGAGAGTGAAGAAGGATTTTTATATCCACATATCGATAAAGAAAAATGTACAGAATGTAACCTATGTCGAAAAATATGTCCAGCTAACAAAGTATATAAAAATGAATATGAAACACCAGCCTTTTATGCCGTAAAAAATTTAACAGAAACTGATAGGAAAAACAGTTCTTCAGGGGGTGTAGTTTGTGCCATAGCAAAAGAAATCATAAAGGAAAATGGTGCTGTATATGGTGTATCCCTAGAGAAAAAAGAAGCAAAACATGTAAGAATTAGTAAAGTAGAAGACTTATACAAAATAATGGGGTCAAAATATGTGCAAAGTAAAATAGATGATATTTTAAGAGAAGTAAAAAAAGATTTAGAAGAAAAGAAAAAAGTATTATTTACAGGAACACCATGCCAAATTGAAGGTTTACAGTCGTATTTGGGAAAAACATATGAAAACTTAATTTGTCTTTCTATAATCTGTCATGGGGTACCAAGTCCAAAAGTATGGAAACGATATGTAGAGGAAAAAAGCGATACTTTAGAGAAAGTTAATTTTAGAAATAAGGATTTGGGCTGGCACAAATTTAGTATGTTATACCAATACCAAAATGGAGAAAAAGAAACCATTCCATTTGCGGAAGATATTTATATGCAAGGTTTTTTGAAAAATTACTTCTTAAGGGAATCTTGTTACAATTGCCAAATGAGATTGGATAAAAAGAACTGTGCAGATATTATCATTGGAGATTTTTGGGGAATTGAAAGGGTATTCCCTCAAATGGATGATGATAAAGGAATATCAGCTGTAATTCTTAATTCTGCCAAAGGAAAAGAAATCTTCCAAAAGATACAAGAAAAAATGGAATACCAAGAAACAACTTTTGAAGATATCCTAAACGCCAATCCTGTGCTTACTGCTTCCGTAGACTATACGAACAATCGAGAAAAGTTCTTTGAATTAGTAAAAAATAATGAAATAGAAACTAGCATCCAAGTGATAAAAGGAATGGAAGTCGATAAACAAATCGCGAATATGGAACAAGAAAACTCAAAATTAAGAGGAGAAATTTCGATATTAAATCGACAAATAAAAGATTTATTAGAAGCCAAAGAATACTTTTTAGGACAGCTAGAATTAAAAGACAACCAAATAGAAGGAAAGGCAGAAGAACTACAAAAAATATATTATAGTAGAAGATGGAAATATACAAGCAAAATTGCCAATGTTGTCAACAAAATAAGAAGAAAAAAAGGTTGATTTTTATTGGAATTATGATATAATGTGTTCAAAGGAGAATGCAAAAATGAAAGAAGCGAAGGAAGATTATAAAATAGTAGTTGATAATGTATATAAAACATTTAATGTGTACTTGGACAAGGCAAATACCATGAAAGAAAAATTATTGTTTCTTTTTTCTAGAAACAGAAAAGAAAAAAGAGAAGTATTAAAAGGAATAAATCTGAATATCAAAGAAGGAGAAGTAGTAGCTTTAATTGGAACCAATGGAAGTGGAAAATCTACTTTATTAAAGTTATTAACCAAAATTATTTATCCAAACAAAGGAAAAATTGAAACAGAAGGAAAACTAACCTCTTTATTAGAATTAGGAGCAGGATTTCATCCAGATTTTTCTGGAAGAGAAAATATTTACTTTAATGCTTCTATTTTTGGACTAACTAGAAAAGAAATTGATGATAGATTAGAAGACATTATAGAATTTTCAGAATTAAGAGATTTTATCGATAATCCTGTTAGAACTTATTCATCTGGAATGTATATGAGATTAGCCTTTTCGGTTGCAATCAATGTAGATGCAGATATCTTATTAATTGACGAAATCTTATCAGTAGGAGATGAACATTTCCAAAATAAATGTTTTGAGAAAATGTTAGAATTAAAAAAACAAGGAAAAACCATGGTATTTGTTACACATAATATGAATTCTGTAAAAAAATTATGTGATAGAGCCATTTGGTTATACCAAGGAAAAATTAAAATGGATGGAAATACAAAGGAAGTAGTAGACGAATATATTAAAGCAACAAGCTAGAAAGGATTGTAGGAATGAAAGTAGATTATAATTTATTTCCAGGACGAGAAAGAAAAGTAAACCATAATTTTGAAGAAAAAGAGCCAATTGTTTCTATTATAACGCCATATTACAATACCAATAAATATATTGATACAACCGTAAACAGCGTATTAAACCAAACATTTCCATATTTTGAATGGATTATTGTAGATGATGGTTCTACCAATCAAGAGGATATTGATAAATTAGAAAAAATAAAAGAATTAGATAAAAGAATAAAAGTATATCACAAAGAAAATGAAGGACCAGCAGCAGCTAGAGATTTTGGAGCAGAAAAAATAAGTAAATCAAGCAAATACATTCTATTTTTAGATTCCGACGATTTAATCAACGAAACTTACATAGAATGTGCTTATTGGACATTAGAAACCAATAAAGAAGCAGCTTGGACCTATACCGATACCATTAATTTTGGGGGACAAAATTTTACTTGGACCAAATGGTATAATCCGAATAAAGAAATGGAAGAAAATCTATTAGTTA
>CAMSQT010000019.1 GCA_947062645.1 uncultured Clostridium sp.
CACTCGATCCAACACTCTTTCCCTACACGACGCTCTTCCGATCTGGATTAAAGGTTGCATAAGTATAGAAAAAGGTAAATCCTACAATTAATAGTAAATAAACGATGGCATTAGCAATCGAATAACCAATTCCTACATTTGATGTAGAAGTAGCAATTGAGAAATTATATAATCCTGCTAAAAACCCTGTTTGATTTGCTATATCTGGTACAAATATTTGAATAATCATAGCAGGAAATGTCATAAATGATGAAGCAAAGATAACTGGCATTACACCTGCCATAGCAAGTTTCAATGGAATGTGTGTACTTTGCGCCCCTACCATTTTTCTTCCTACTACTTTTTTAGAGTATTGTACTGGTACTCTTCTTTCGGCTTGTTGTACAAATACAACGCCTGCTACTAACACTAAAGCTCCTATTAGAATTCCTAGAGCGGTTAATAATCCTGTTGTACTAAATCCTGCTTCTTGAATCATTAAATTCCATAAAGTTGTTACTCCACTTGGTAATCTTGAAATAATACCAATGAAGATTAATAATGAAATTCCATTTCCAATTCCTTTATTAGTAATTTGGTCTCCTAACCACATCAAAACAGAAGTTCCAGCAACTAGTCCAGTTACTACTAATGCTCCTGTTAAGAATTCTTGATTTACAAATATACCAGAAGATTTATAAGATAAATATACGCCAATTGCTTCTACTAAAGCTAGTACAAGTGTTAACATTTTGGTATATTTATTGATTTTTTGTCTTCCTGCTTCTCCCCCTTCTTTTGTTAGTTTCTCTAAAGATGGGATTATCATAGCTAACAGTTGAATAACAATGGAAGCTGTGATGTATGGGCTGATTGACATAGCAAAAACAGAAAATCTTGAAAATGCTCCTCCTGAAATCATATCAATTAATCCTGCAATTCCATTTGTGTTAGCCATTGCTTCGTTTAATGCTATATTATTAACGCCTGGTACCGTAATATAACATCCTAATCTAAATACCACTATTAATATTAGTGTATATAATAATCTTTTTCTTACATCAGGTGTTTTTAACGCATTTTTGATTGTTTTAAACAACTAAATCACCTCAGCCTTTCCGCCTAAAGCTTCGATTTCTTCTTTGGCTTTTGCTGTAAATCTTTTCGCTTTAACATTTAATTTTTTCTCTAATTTTCCAGTTGCCAAAATTACAATTCCGTCATTGATTTTTCCAATGATTCCTTCTTCTAACAGACTTTCAGCAGTAACATCTGTTGCTTTTGATTTGTTTAACATTTTCAAGGTTACTTCTGTATAAGTGTTAGCGTGAATGTTAGTAAATCCTCTTTTTGGCAAACGTCTATATAACGGTGTTTGACCACCTTCGAAACCACGTCTTACGCCTCCACCGCTTCTTGCTTTTTGACCTTTATGTCCTCTTCCAGATGTTTTTCCGTTTCCAGAAGCCATTCCACGTCCTACTCTATTTCTTTTTACTTTTTTTACAGCTGGTTTTAATTCGTTTAGTTTCATTTTGTCTTCGCACCTCCTCTTTCTTAAGACATTTTATTTTTTATTATTATAGAATATCTTCTACTTTTTTACCTCTTTTTTTAGCTACTTGCTCTATTGTTTGCATTGCTTTTAAACCTTCGATTGTAGCATGAACAACGTTTCTTGGGTTATTGGTTCCAATAACTTTTGTTCTTATGTTTTTATATCCTGCAAGTTCCATTACTGGTCTTACGCTTCCTCCTGCGATAATTCCAGTACCAACTGCTGCTGGTTTTAACATAACTTTAGCACTTCCAAAAGTTCCAATGTATTCATGAGGTACTGTTGTTTCTACGATTGGTACTTCCACTAAGTTCTTTTTTGCTTCTTGGATTGCTTTTTTGATAGCATCTGGAACTTCTGCTGCTTTACCATTTCCAACACCTACATGACCATTTTCGTCTCCTACTACTACTACAGCACTAAATCTAAAAGTTCTACCACCTTTAACAACCTTAGCAACTCTATTAATAGCAACAACTTTTTCTTTTAATTCATTTTTTTCTTCCATAGGGTTTTGTTAATCCTCCTTTTCTTTTTTCTGATGACAAGAAACGTAATTAGAATTTTAATCCGCCTTCTCTTGCCGCTTCTGCTAATTCTTTTATCACACCATGATAGATGTATCCACCACGATCAAAAACTACTGTTTCGATTTTTTTATCTAGTGCTTTTTTTGCAATTAGGGTTCCTAACTCTTTAGCAGATTCTTTATTTGCATGTTTATTTTTTATTTCTTTATCTAATGTTGAAGCTGCAACGATAGTATTTGCTGCAACATCGTCGATAATTTGTACATATAGATTTGTATTACTTCTATATACACATAGTCTTGGTCTATCAGCTGTTCCAGATACTTTTCTTCTAACACGAATATGTCTTCTGGTTCTTTCCATTTTTCTATCTGTCTTTTTAACCATTTTCTTACTCCTTTCTTAAAAAAGCTTAATTTTAATCAAATTTAGTATATTGTGCATTTTTGAGATTGATTACAAGCCGAAGGTGTACGATAGTACATCGAGGTTTGAAATCAATATCGAAAATGTGCAAGATGCTGAATTTCATTAAAATTTATTTACCAGTCTTACCTTCCTTACGTCTAATAACCTCTTCAGCATATTTAATACCTTTACCTCTATATACCTCAGGTGGTCTTTTCATTCTAATAACTGCTGCTGTTTGACCAACCAATTCCTTATCAATACCATTTACAATAATTGTATTTGGATTTGGAACGTCAAAAGTAATTCCTTCTGGTGCTTGAAAAACTACTGGGTGTGAGTAACCTAATGTTAAATTTAAATCATTTCCTTGTTTTGCTACTCTGTATCCAACACCATTAATTTGTAATTCTCTACTATAAGCACTTGTTACACCAACAATCATATTATTAATCAATGTTCTTGTTAATCCATGTAAACTTCTGTTAACTGGCTCGTCATTTTTTCTTTCTACGATAATTGTATTTTCTTCCATTTTAACAGAAATATTTTTATGTATTTCTCTTTCTAATGTACCTTTTGGTCCTGTTACAGTAATGTTTTGTCCATCCATTTTAACTTGTACTTCTGCTGGTACTGTAATCGGTTTATTTCCTATTCTTGACATTGTTACATTTTCCCTCCTTTTTAATCATTACCTCTTTTGGTTTGGGCTTATAATAGCTTACCAAATATAAGCTAATACTTCTCCACCAACGCCTAATTCTCTTGCTTCTTTATCTGTTTTTAATCCTTTTGATGTAGAAATAATAGCGATACCTAAACCATTTAATACTTTTGGTAATTCTTCTTTTGATGCATATACTCTTAATCCTGGTTTACTAATTCTTTTTAAACCATCAATTACTCTTGTTCCCTTTTCGTCATATTTTAAAGTAACTCTAATGGTTCCTTGTGTATCATCTTTAATTTCTTCAAAAGATTTGATATATCCTTCTTTGAATAAAATTTCGGCAATTCCTAATTTCATGTTTGAAGCTGGAATATCAACTGTTTTATGTTTTGAACTATTGGCATTTCTAATTCTTGTTAACATATCTGCTATTGGATCTGTAATATTCATTAATTACTTACCTCCTTTTCTTTTTTATTCCAAGGGACTTATTCCCTTTTTTATCTTTGCTTCGCATCTATCATTTTATTATGAAAGATTGCTAATCTTCATTTAACTTATAAAAATTGATTTAAAGTAGTAAGATGTGCAATTTTGATATTCATTACAAGCCGACGGCGTACGCTGGTACGTCAAGGTTTGGAATTAATATCGAAATTGTGCAGATTGCTGCTTTTAATCGATTTTTCTACCAGCTAGCCTTCTTAACTCCTGGAATCTCTCCTCTATGTGCTAACTCTCTAAAACAAACACGGCAAATACCATATTTTCTAATATAGCTATGAGGTCTTCCGCACAATTTACATCTATTATATTCTCTTGTACTGTATTTTTGTGGTCTAGCTTGTTTAATCTTCATTGACTTTTTAGCCATAGTATTACTCCTTTCCTTTGAACGGCATACCTAAGTTTTGTAGCAACTCTTTTGCTTCTTCGTCTGTTTTAGCAGTTGTTACAAATATAATATCCATACCTCTTAATTTGTCTACTTTATCATATTCGATTTCAGGGAATATTAATTGTTCTTTGATACCCATAGAGTAATTTCCTCTACCATCAAAAGAATTGCTAGACACTCCTCTAAAATCTCTAACTCTTGGAAGTGCTACATTAAATAATTTGTAAGCAAAGTCATACATTTTGTCAGCTCTTAAGGTTACTTTACATCCAATGTTTACACCTTCTCTTAGTTTAAATGCTGCAATTGATTTTTTTGCTTTTGTAATAACTGGTTTTTGACCTGTTATTTGCATTAAATCGTTCATAGCATTTTCTAAAGCTTTAGGATTTTCTTTTAAATCTCCTAATCCTATGTTAATTACTATTTTATCAAGTTTTGGAACTTGCATAACTGATTTATATTCAAATTTTTTCATTAATGCTGGAACTACTTCTTTTTCGTATTGTTCTCTTAATTTTTCCATTTTGTATGAATCCTCCTTTCTTTTCCTATTTTAATTTTGCACCGCATTTTTTACAAATACGAACTTTTTTATCTTTATCCATGCTATATCCAACTTTTGTAGCCTTTCCACATTTTGAACATACTACATTTACTTTTGAGCTTGGAATAGCACATTCTACTGATAAAATTCCGCTTTCTTCTCCTTGTTTTCTAGCTTTTACATGTTTTTTTCTAATATTAATATCTTTTACAATGATTTTATCAGCTTTTGGATTAACTTCTAATACTTCTCCTGTTTTACCTTTATCATTTCCAGATAAAACTTGAACGTTATCTCCTTTTTTGATTCTCATCTTAGGAATTTCCTCCTTTTCTTAGTTTTTATTTTTGTTCTTTCTTCTTACTAATGCAAAACGAATTAGAATTAGTATATTGTGCATTTTTATTGAATTAATCAAGCTGAAGGCGTACTCTTGTACGTCGAAGTTTGGTTCATTCAATGAAAATGTGCAAGATGCTGATTATAATTTGTTTTATAGAACTTCTGGAGCTAATGACAAAATCTTCATATACTCCTTCTCTCTTAGTTCCCTTGCAACTGGACCAAAAATACGAGTTCCTTTTGGGGTTCCATCTTCTTTGATTATAACAGCTGCATTTTCGTCAAATTTTATATAAGAACCATCTGCTCTTCTTAAACCGCTTTTAGATCTTACTATAACGGCTTTTACAACATCACCTTTTTTAACAACGCCACCTGGTGTTGCTGATTTAACAGAAGCAACTATGATATCTCCAATGTTAGAGGTTTTTCTATATGAACCACCTAAACATCTAATACACATAATTTCTTTAGCACCTGTGTTGTCTGCTACTTTTAATCTTGATTGTTGTTGTATCATGATAGGTTTCTCCTTTCTATTTTATATCTGCTTTTTCTATAACTTCAACTACTCTCCATCTTTTATCCTTAGAAAGTGGTCTTGTTTCCATTACTTTTACTTTATCACCAATTTGGCAAACATTTTCTTCGTCATGTGCTTTTAATTTGTAAGTTCTTTTTACTGTTTTACCATATACTTTATGACTAACACTAGTTTCAACAGCTACTACAACTGTTTTATCCATTTTATTAGAGGTAACTGTGCCAATCATGATTTTACGAAGATTTCTTTCCTCCATTTAGTTTTCTCCTTTCTTGCTAGCAATTTTTCTTTCTGTCAATACGGTATTTATTTTAGCTATGTCTTTTTTTACTTCTTTTATTTTCATAGGATTATCTAACCCATTGGTAGCTAAACTAAATTTTAATTTGAACAATTCTGTTTTTAGTTCACCTAATTCTTTTTCTAAGTCTGGTGAAGACATTTCTCTTATTTTATTTATCTTCATCATTTTCACCTACCTTTTCTGTTTCTCTTACTACGAATTTTGTTTTGTTAGGTAGTTTGTTCATAGCAAGTCTTAAGGCTTCTCTTGCAGTTTCTTCTGGTACTCCAGCGATTTCAAACATAACTCTTCCTGGTTTTACCACTGCTACCCAATATTCTGGCGCACCTTTACCTTTACCCATACGAGTTCCAATAGGTTTTGCTGTAATTGGTTTGTCTGGAAAGATTTTAATCCAAACTTTTCCACCTCTTTTTATATAACGAGTCATAGCAATTCTGGCTGCTTCAATTTGGTTTCCTGTAATTAAAGCTCCTGTTACTGCTTGAATTCCAAATTCACCATCTGTAACTTTATTTCCTCTTGTTGCTTTTCCTCTCATTCTACCTTTTTGTACTTTTCTATGTTTTGTTCTTTTTGGCATTAATGGCATTATTGGTCTCCTCCTTCCATGTTTCTTTCTGGAAGAACTTCTCCTTTATAAATCCAAACTTTTACACCGATTTTTCCATAAGTGGTATCTGCTTCTGCAAATCCATAATCAATATCAGCTCTTAAAGTTTGTAACGGAATATTTCCTTCTTTATAGAATTCAGTTCTAGCCATGTCTGCTCCACATAATCTTCCAGATACAGCAGTTTTAATTCCTAATGCACCTGATTTAATAGATTTTTGCATACATTGTTTCATTGCTCTTCTAAATGAAATTCTTCTTTCTAGTTGTCCTGCAATATTTTCTGCTACTAATTGTGCGTCAGTATCAACATTTTTAACTTCTACGATGTTTAAATTAACATCTTTTCCAATTAATTTAGCAAGTTCTGCTTTTACTGTTTCTACTCCTGCTCCACCTTTTCCAATAACAATTCCAGGTTTTGCAGTATGTAAATTCACTTTGATTGCTTTTGCGGTTCTTTCTATTTCAATTTTAGAAATTCCAGCAAGGTATAATTTTTTCTTTAAAAATTTACGAATTTTTTGGTCTTCTACTAAATAATCTGCAAAGTTTTTTGAATCTGCATACCATTTAGAGTTCCAATCTTTTATGATTCCAACTCTTACTCCTGTTGGATGTACTTTTTGTCCCATGCTAGTTTATGCCTCCTTTTCTTTTAAAACTATTGTAATGTGACTTGTTCTTTTTCTAATTCTTACTGCTGAACCTTTTGCAGCAGGTCTAATTCTTTTTAATGTTGGCCCTTGATTTGCATAGATTTCAGCAACATATAAGTTTTCATGCTTCATATCATGATTGTTTTCAGCATTTGCCATCGCTGATTTTAATAATTTCTCTATGATTTCTGATGATGCTTTTGGTGTGAATTTTACGATAGCTAAAGCTTCATCTACTTCTTTTCCTCTAATTAAATCTGCTACAATTTTCACTTTTCTAGCTGAAATTCTTGCATATTTAAGAGTTGCTTTCGCTTCATTTATCATTACTGTTTCTTGCTCTTGCACTTTTCTTACCTCCTTAACAAAATGTCAAAGGACACTTTTATTTTATTTTTTTGTTTTCTTATCTCCTGCATGACCTTTGAAGGTTCTTGTAGGAGCAAATTCACCTAATTTATGACCAATCATTTCTTCTGCTATATAGATTGGAACATGTTTTCTTCCATCATGTACAGCAATTGTATGACCAACCATTTGTGGATATATGGTTGAAGCTCTAGACCATGTCTTTAATACTTCTTTATTTCCAGATTCATTCATAGCTTCTACTCTTTTTAATAGTTCAGGTGCTATAAATGGCTTTTTCTTGCTTGATCTTGACATATCTTAAATGTCCTCCCTTCTTACTTTCTTCTCTTAACAATAAATTTATTAGATTGTTTCTTTTTGTTTCTTGTCTTGTATCCAAGTGCTGGTTTGCCCCAAGGTGTCATTGGACCTGCGTGTCCTACTGGCGCTCTACCTTCACCACCACCATGAGGGTGATCTACTGGGTTCATAACAGAACCTCTAACAGTTGGTCTAATTCCCATATGTCTTTTTCTACCAGCTTTACCAATTTTAACGTTTTCGTGGTCGCTGTTTCCAATTACGCCGATAGTTGCTCTACAAGTTGCTAAAATTAATCTCATTTCTCCTGATGGAAGTCTTACATGGGCATATTTTCCTTCCTTTGCCATTAATTGTGCTGATTGTCCAGCAGCTTTTACTAATTTTCCACCTTGTTTTGGATTTAATTCGATGTTATGAATTAAGGTACCTACTGGAATGCTATTTATTGGCATACAGTTTCCTGGTTTAATGTCTGCTGTTTCTCCAGAGATTACTTTATCTCCATCTTTTAATCCTTGTGGTGCTAAGATGTAAGCTTTTTCTCCATCTTTATATTGGATTAATGCGATATTGGCACTACGGTTTGGATCATATTCAATTCCTATTACAGTAGCTTCCATATCGTCTTTTCTTCTTTTAAAATCTACAATTCTATATTTTTGTCTGTTTCCACCACCTTGGTGTCTTACTGTGATTCTTCCATAAGAGTTTCTTCCTGCATTTTTCTTTTTCTTTGCTAATAAAGATTTTTCAGGAGTTTTCTTTGTGATTTCTCCAAAGTCTGAAACTGTCATGTTTCTTCTAGATGGTGTGTAGGGTTTAAAGTGTTTCATTCCCATTTTTTATTTCTCTCCTTTACCATTTATTTTCCTGGTGTTTTCCAGATAATTTCTAGTTTCTCAAATTAATCTACTATTTCAAAGCCTAACTTTTTTCTTTTTTGTTTTTTTTCTTCTTTCTGCATAATTTGAGCTTCTTTTACAGTTATCAACAATTTGCTGATATTTTCGTTCATTTTATCCCATGTCTCCATATCGTTTTGTCCTATATTTTCTAAATAAAGACCATATTGTTCTTCATATAAAAGAATTGATTTTTTCACTTCTTCTATTTTAGAATATCGATAATCCTTTACTTTTAATAATTCCGCTTTTAGCTCTTCAAATTGTTTTGTAACATTTATTCTTGTCTGTTTTTTACTCAATTTTCCGCCTTGTATTACTTTTAAAGATTTTTTAAATTCTTCTCTATCTTTCTTTTCCATTTTTCAACTAAGCTCCCATAAATTCATCAATACTATCTTTGTATTTCTTAGAAACTTTAGTTGCTTTTCCGCCTTTTGCTAAATAAGAAGTATCTTCTGGGTTAGTATCAATTGTAACAATTGCTTTTTTCCAATCTGAAGTTTTACCTACATGATAACCAACTCTTTTTTTCTTACCATTTACATTCATGGTATTTACTTTTAATACTTTTACTTCAAAAAGTTTTTCAACAGCTTTTGCTATTTCCACTTTTGTTGCTTTTTTGTTTACTTCGAAGGTGTATTTTCCTTCTTGTAATTGGTCGTTACTCTTTTCAGTAACAATTGGTGCTATAATGATTTCTTCTGGTTTCATTTTAAGCGTACACCTCCTCTAATTTTTTAACAGTGTCTACTGATAAAATTAGATTTGTATATTTTAATAAATCAAATACATTGATGTTGTTAGCTGTGATTGCTTTTACCCCTTCAATGTTTCTTGCTGACATGTAAACATTTTTGTTGTTTTCTGGAAGAACGATTAATGTTTTTCCTTCTACTTTTAAATCTTTTAATGCTTGTGCCATCACTTTTGTTTTGATTTCTTTTACTTCTAATTTATCTACTACTGTTAATTCTTTTTCTAATACTTTAGAACTTAAGATTGATTTAATTGCCAATCTTCTTTCTTTTTTATTAACGGTATATCTGTATGAACGAGGTTTTGGTCCTAATGCAATACCACCTTTAATCCATTGTGGACTTCTAGTTGAACCTTGTCTTGCTCTACCAGTTCCTTTTTGTCTCCATGGCTTTTTACCACCACCAGAAACTTCCGCTCTTGTTTTGGTACTTTGTGTACCTTGTCTTTGATTAGCTAAATAATTTACTAATACGCTATGTACAATATTTTCATTTGGTTCAATTCCAAATACTTTATCTGCTAATTCGATATCACTTACTTTTTTACCTTTTAAATCGTATACGTCTACTTTTGGCATTTTTCTTTCCTCCTTCCTTATTTAGTAGCCTTTACAGCTGATTTTACTTTTAAGATAGCGCCTTTTGCTCCTGGAACGCTTCCTTTTACTAAAATTACGTTTTTATCCATGTCTACTCTTACAACATCTAAGTTTTGAATGGTAATGGTAACTCTTCCCATGTGTCCTGGTAATTTTTTACCTTTAAATACTCTACCTGGTGTTGCACAAGCTCCCATTGAACCTGGTCTTCTATGATACATTGATCCATGTCCCATTGGTCCTCTGTGTTGTCCATGTCTTTTGATAACACCTTGGAATCCTTTTCCTTTTGAGGTTCCTTGTACGTCTACTTTTTCTCCTGCTTCGAAAATGTCTGCTTTAATTTCGTCTCCTACTTTGTAGTTTGCTACATCTTCTAATCTAAATTCTCTTAAATGTTTTTTGTTAGCAAGTTTTGCTTTTGCAAAATGTCCTGCTTCTGGTTTATTTATGTGTTTATCTTTTACTTCTCCGTATCCTAATTGGATAGCATCATATCCATCTGTTTCTACAGTTTTTACTTGTGCTACAATGTTTCCTGCTGTTTCGATTACTGTTACAGGAATGACGTTTCCTTTTTCGTCGAAGATTTGTGTCATACCGATTTTTTTACCGATAATTCCTTTCATTTTTCTTTCCTCCTAACTATTGGCTGACTGTTTTGTCAGCGTGGTTTCGCTTTGTTTTATAATTTTATTTCTATATCAACACCAGCTGGTAACTCTAATTTCATTAGGCTGTCAACTGTTTTTTGTGTTGGATACAATATGTCGATTACTCTTTTATGGGTTCTCATTTCAAATTGCTCTCTTGAGTCTTTGTATTTGTGTGGAGAACGTAAGATTGTTACGACTTCTTTTTGTGTTGGTAATGGAATAGGACCTGATACCTTTGCTCCTGTTTTTTTAGCAGTATCTACTATCTTTTCAGCAGACTGATCTAAAACTACATGGTCATAAGCTTTTAGTCTTATTCTAATTTTCTCACTTGTTGCTACTGTGTTTGCCATTGTAATTTTCCCTCCTTTAAATTGTTTTTACTTTGGCAAGTTAGAACGCACTCTGGTGTTTTGAATATCACCTTTATAAAAACCCAAAAATCGCATGATAATTTTGGGATAAGTACATTTTCTTACCGCCTGGTCTTTGCCATAACATACTCCACCAAAGTTCCCTCCATCCTACTTTTCCGTAAGGATGTAGCTACATTTGGCTTCAACGCTTATTTATTCATGCCTATTTATTATACAACGCTTATTTCCGTATGTCAACACCTTTTTACAAATTTGTAATATTTTGGTTTTTTTAATAAAAATTTAAAAAGAAAACTTTTCTTTCCTTAATTAAAAGGATGTGAAAAAATTTTCTCTAAGCACAGCACAATCTAAAATTTTGGTTTTCACAGCATTCAGTTTCACAAATACAAAGCTACACGAAAGCCAAGGTTGTCGCTGGTATTGTCCGGACGGCTGACGCCACGAGTGGATGCCGGATAGTTAGAACCACCATCGCTGCAATAACCTCCACGAATAACACGACCGACGGTGTTGTAAGCTTCCATAACCCACTCCCAAACATTTCCTGCCATATCATAGATGTTCTTTTCTGCATACTCTGGTTTTGATCCTGT
>CAMSQT010000020.1 GCA_947062645.1 uncultured Clostridium sp.
TACACTCGATCCAACACTCTTTCCCTACACGACGCTCTTCCGATCTACTTACCACTATCACCAGAAGCACAAGCAGAATCAAGATATCTGATGTTATCAACCAACAACCTACTAAAACCACAAGATGGTAGACCTGTTGCTGTACCTAGACTAGACATGATTTTAGGAGCGTACTACCTAACCATGGTATTAGATGGTGAAAAAGGAGAAGGAAAATACTTCAAAGACCCAGATGAAGCTATCATGGCATTTGAAAATCATGAAGTAGGCATCCATGCTAAAATTTTCGTAAGAATCGAAAAAGAAATAGAGGGAGAAGTAAAAACCCAAAAAATCGAAACTAGTGTAGGAAGAATTATCTTTAATAGAGGAATCCCACAAGACTTAGGATTTATCGATAGAAAAAAAGATCCATTCCAATATGAAATCGATTTTCCAGTTATGAAAAAATCAATGGGAACTATTATCGAAAGTGTTATTAGAACCCATGGATTATCCCAATCAGCAGAAGTAATTGACTACATTAAAGCACTAGGATTTAAATATTCAACCTTAGCAGGTATTACCTTCTCAATGGACGATGTACAAGTGCCAGCTAAGAAAAAAGGATTATTAAAAGAAGCAGACAAAAGCGTTGAAACGATTCGTAAACAATATGCAAGAGGACTAATCACAGACGAAGAAAGATACAATGCTGTAATCAATGTATGGGAAGATACCACAAAGAGCGTAAGTTCTGCAATGGAGGAAAACTTTGACGAATTAAACCCAATCTACATGATGGTTAAATCTGGAGCGCGTGGTAACATGAACCAATTAAGACAAATTGCAGGTATTCGTGGGTTAATGGCAAGCACAACAGGTAAAGCCGTTGAAATTCCAATCAAATCTTCTTTTGCAGAAGGATTAGACGCCTTAGAATACTTCATTTCAGCCCATGGTGCGCGTAAAGGTCTTTCTGATACTGCTTTAAGAACAGCAGACTCAGGATACCTAACCAGAAGACTAGTAGACGTATCACAAGACATTATAGTAAGAGAAGCAGATTGTGGAACAGAAGATGGAATTGTTGTATATGACATCAAAGACGGAAACCAAATCATTGAAAAAATGCAAGAAAGATTACTTGGAAGATTTAGCATAGAAGATGTTATTGATCCAAAAACAAATAAAGTAATTGTTGACAAAGATACCATGATTACCGAAAAAATAGCAGAAAAAATTGTAAATGCCGGAATTGAAAAACTAAAAGTACGTTCTGTACTTGGCTGTCGTTCAAAACACGGTGTATGTCAAAAATGTTATGGTATGGGATTAGCAAGACGTGACCTAGTTTCTATTGGAGAAGCAATTGGTATTATTGCAGCACAATCTATTGGTGAGCCGGGTACACAGCTTACCATGAGAACGATTCACTCTGGAGGTGTTGCTGGTGTTGCCGATATTACACAAGGTCTTCCTAGGGTTGAAGAATTATTCGAAGCTAGAAAACCAAAAGGATTAGCTATCATTACCGAAATTGACGGTAAAGTAAAAATAAAAGAAACCAAGAAGAAAAAAGAAGTTGTTGTAACTTCATGTGACAATGCTAAGTCTTATACAATACCATTTGGATCTAAAATGAAAGTAAGAGATGGAGACTTAGTAGAAGCGGGAGAACCATTAATTGAAGGTTCTATCAATCCAAGCGAAATCTTAGAAATCAAAGGACCAGAAGGAGTATATGAATACTTAATTTCAGAAGTACAAAAAGTATATAGAAATCAAGGTGTTGACATCAATGATAAGCACATCGAAGTAATTGGAAGACAAATGCTTAAAAAAGTAAGAGTTGAAGACAATGCTGATACCGACATGTTCCCAGGATCTTTGATTGATATGTATGAATTTGAAGAGAAAAACAACAAAGCAAAAGAAGAAGGGAAACGCCCAGCAACAGGAAGAAGAGTATTGCTTGGAATTACCAAAGCATCACTTGCAACTGACAGTTTCTTATCAGCAGCATCTTTCCAAGAAACCACAAGAGTTCTTACAGAAGCAGCTGTAAAAGGCAAGACAGACGACCTAGTTGGATTAAAAGAAAATGTTATTATTGGTAAGTTGATTCCAGCAGGTACAGGTATGCAAAAATATCAAAATATTCATATTAATACCGAAAATGAAACTGTAGAGGCATCTACAGAAGAAGAAAAAGTAGAAGAAGTTACAGCTACAGCTACTGTAGAAGGAAATGAATAAAATAAATTCGAAACCATAATTCTGGGGACGGAGGAAAAAGCAATGATTTTTTCCTCCGTCCCCAAAATCATTGCCAAAATCTTGACAAATAGCGTATTTACTAGTAAAATAAAATAGAATAAATAGAAGGAGAAAACGAATGCAAAGAACCAGTAGAAAAGTTTTAGATACTATCGTATCAAGAACCAAAATATATTTAGCTATCATATTTATCTTACTAGCATACATTAGTGTTATAAATCCTTACATGATACTACCATGTATCATTATTTTTGTACTAATCGTAACATACAGCTATTATACAAACAATAAAAGAAGAAGCCAAATAACAGAAACCATACAAGACCTAACACTAACTGTAGATTCGGCAGCAAAAACTAGTTTAATTAATGCACCATTTCCACTAGTTATCTTAGAAACAGATGGGAACTTAGTATGGAAAAGCTCAAGATTTGCCACAGAATTTGCCAACATTGACATTAAAACTTACTTAAATGACCTAAGCCAAGACATCAAAAGTGAAATCTTAAAAAGAGAAAAAAATAACAACCAAGACATCATAAGACAAATGGAAATAGATAAAAAAACCTATAAAATTGTAGGAAGATATGTAAAATCTAAAAGAAAAAAGACAGAATATATGGTGATTTTATACTTTATCGACGATACCGAAAACATCAAACTACAAAAAGAATACAAAGATTCTAAATCATGTGTTGGTATTATCATGGTAGATAACTATGAAGAAACCATGCAAAGACTAGAAAGTGAAGAAAAGCCACAAGTAATTGCCCAAATCGATAAATACATTTATGAATGGACAGATTCAACAAAAGGTGTATTAATCAAGACGGAAAAAGATAGATACATTTATTTCTTTGAGCAAAGATACCTAGAAGCAGTAAAAGAAGATAAATTTAGTATCTTAGACAAGATAAAAGAAATCAATTTAAAAGAAAAAGTACAATTTACCCTAAGCATTGCTATTTCTAATGAAGGAAGCAACGACAAAGAAAAATACAAATCAGCCGAAGCAGCTATGGACATTGTATTAGGGCGTGGAGGAGATCAAGCTGTTATTCGTGAAAACGAAATCTACAAATTTTTTGGTGGAAGAGCGCAAGAAGTAGAAAAAAGAACAAAGGTAAAAGCAAGAATTATTGCCCAAGCCTTAGAAAACCTTATCAAAGAATCAAAGAAAGTTATGATAATGGGACATACTAATCCCGATATGGATGTAGTAGGCTCTGCTTTAGGTGTCTATCGAATTAGCAAAACGTTAGACAAAAATGCTTATATCGTGATGGACAATAAAACACCAGCCATTGAGGCTTTCAACAAAAGCATCGAAAAAGACCCTGAATATGAAGATGTTATTATCAATAAAGAAGTAGCTTTAGAAAACGTAGATGAAGATACCTTACTAGTAATTGTAGATACTCATAAACTAAACTATGTAGAAAGTGAAGAATTGGTAAATAAAGTAGGAAAAATCGTAATCATTGACCATCACAGAAGAAGTGCAGACTTTATCGAAAAAGCAACCCTTACCTTCCAAGAAGTGTATGCTTCTTCAACAGCAGAATTGGTAACCGAACTAATACAATACGTCGACCAAAAAGTAGAATTAAAAACAATCGAAGCAGAAAGTTTGTATGCTGGTATTATGATGGATACTAAAAACTTTACCTTTAAAACAGGAGTAAGAACCTTCGAAGCAGCGGCTTACTTAAGAAGATGTGGAGTAGACATTATTCGTGTTAAAAAATGGTTCCAAAGCAACTTAGAAAACTTTAATAAAATAGCAGAAATAGTAGGAAAAGCAGAAATTATTAATAGTACCATTGCTATTTCTGTTTGCGAACAAAAAGCAAAAGATGTTAATGTTCTTTGTGCAAAAGCTGCAGATGAATTACTAACCATTAGTGAAATAACAGCATCTTTTGTAATTGGAAATTTAGGAGACAAAGTATGTATTAGTGGACGTTCAATTGGTGATATTAATGTACAAGTGATTTTAGAAAAGCTAGGTGGAGGACGGACACATTACTCTTGCTGGCGCACAAGTAGAGGGAATGACAATAGAGGAAACGAAGCAAGAATTAATCAATCGAATTAATGAATATTTTTCAGAAATAGTAAATTAAAAAAATACTAGTAGATAATAAAAACAAAAAGAAAGGCGTGATAACATGAAAGTAATTCTAAAAGCAGACATCAAAGGAGTAGGAAAAAAAGACGAAGTAATCAATGCATCAGACGGGTATGCAAGAAACTTTTTACTACCAAAAAACTTAGCCGTAGAAGCAAACAACGACAACATGACAAAACTAAAAGCAAAACAAGATGCGAAAAAATACCAAAAAGACCAAGAAAAAGAAGAAGCTTTAAAAACAGCAGACAAGCTATCCAAAATACTCGTAAAAATAAAAGTAAAAGCCGGAGAAAACGGAAAAATCTTTGGAGGGGTATCAGCCAAAGAAATAGCACAACAACTAGAAACAGAATACAAAATAAAAGTAGACAAAAAGAAAATTGACCTAAAAGAAACCATCAAAACACTAGGAACAACAACCATTGAAATCAAACTATCTGAAGGTGTAATCGGAAAAGTAAAAATAGATGTCATAGCCTAAAAATTGCCAAAGTTGCCAAAGGGGACGGACCTTTTTGGCAATAATTGATAAAAATGCCAAAAATGTACGACCCCATTTGCAAAATAAGAGGTAGAAAATGAAATATGAAAAGTAAAACCACCAGAATTAGGAAAAGTACCACCACATGATTTAGAAGCAGAACAAGCTGTAATTGGAAGCATGTTAACTGACAAAGATGCCGTTATTTCTAGTATAGAAGTATTAAAAGAAGAGGATTTCTATCGTGAAGACAATAGAGCAATTTATACAGCAATTGTAAATTTATATAGTAGAGCCGAGCCAATTGACATTATTACCGTAAAAGCTGAATTAGAAACGATGGGAAAATTCGAGCAAGTAGGGGGATTAGAATACTTAGCAGAATTACCAGAAAAAGTACCAACAACAGCAAATGCTTCTAAATATATAAAAATAGTAGAAGAAAAAGCAACCTTAAGAAACTTAATAAAAACTGCCAACGAAATTATTGAATTAGGATATGACCCAACCGAAGAAGTAGAAAACATCATGGAAGGGGCAGAAAAAAAGATTTTTAACATCATGCAAAACAAAAACCAAAAGGGATACACAGCTATCAAAGATGTCTTAGTAAACAGCTTTACCGAATTAGAAGAACTATATAACCGAAAACAACACATAACAGGGGTACCTAGTGGATTTACGGAGTTAGACTATAGAACAGCCGGATTTCATGGTTCAGAACTTATCTTAATTGCAGCAAGACCAGCCATGGGAAAATCAGCTTTTGCTTTAAATATAGCTACTAATGCAGCATTAAAAGCAAATGTTCCTGTTGCAATCTTCAGTTTAGAAATGTCAAAAGAGCAAATGGTAAACAGAATTCTATGTAGTGAAGCTATGGTAGATAGCAACAAAGTAAGAACCGGAAAACTAGAAGAAGACGACTGGACAAAACTAGCACGGAAGTGTAGGACCACTTTCTGAAGCAGAAATATACATAGACGACACACCAGGTATCTCTGTCATGGAAATTAGAGCAAAATGTAGAAAACTAAAATTAGAAAAAAACATAGGAATGGTAGTTATCGACTATTTACAATTAGTACAAGGAAGCAACAAAAGAGGTGGTAGTCGTGAGCAAGAAATATCAGAAATCAGTCGTTCCTTAAAGATACTTGCCAAAGAAATTGGTGTACCAGTAATCGCACTATCCCAATTATCAAGAGCAGTAGAACAAAGACCAGACCATAGACCAATGCTATCAGACTTGCGTGAATCAGGAGCTATCGAGCAAGACGCCGACATCGTTATGTTCTTATATCGTGACGACTACTATAACCAAGACAGCGAAAAAAAAGACATAGCCGAAGTAATCATGGCAAAACACAGAGGAGGATCAACAGGAACTGTAGAACTACTATGGTTAGGAAGCTATACAAAATTTGTCAACCTAGAAAGACGATTTGACGATTAAAAATTGCCATTGGGGACGGACCTTTTTGGCAATAATTGATAGAATAAAGGGATGAATAGAAAAATATGTTTTTGAGGGAAACATAATAAGGGGCTAAAATATGAAACAAAATAGGAGGAATTATTATGTCTAGAACTTCAAGAAATAATATGAAGAATTCATCTTTTTTTCATATTATGGTACAAGGAATCAACAAAGAATTTGTATTTGAAACACGAAAGAATAAAGAAAGATACTTAAAATTAATATATGCTAACAATGAAAATGTAGAAATTATGGCATATTGTCTTATGGATAATCATGCCCACATTTTAGTAAAACCCAATGAAATTCAAGATCTACAAAATTGGATGAGAAGGGTTAATACAAGTTATGCTATATATTATAACAGAATAAATGAAAGAGTGGGATATGTTTTTAGAGAACGATATAAATCGCAAGTGATAAAAAATGAAAAACATCTATGTTCAGCAATGGAATATATTCACAATAATCCTGTTAAGGCTAGAATTTGTAATACAAAAGAAGACTATGAATTTTCTAGTTATATAAAAATATATCAAGGAAACAAAAAGAAAATAAACGAGAAATTAGAAAGTATATTAAGCCAATCTGTATTTCAAAAGGATAACGGTCAAGAAGAGGAAGAATTTGACTTAATAGAAGAAGATAAAGAAGATAAAAATAAAATATGTCAAGAAACTATTTGTGATTTTCTAAATAGTAAAAATTTAACATTAAATCAATTAAAAAAGGACAATCCAAATTTGATAGAAATAGTTAAAATTTTAAAATATAAAAATAAGATATCTTATCGATTAATGGAAAAATGTTTAAATATTAGTAGAGAAAAATTAAGAAATTTGGTCATAAAATAAAAGGTGATAAAATGAAAAGTTTAGAAGAAAATATTTTACATACAATTAATTTTTATCAATTAATAGAAAATGAAGATAAACTAGTTTTAGCAGTATCTGGGGGACCAGACTCTATGTGCATGCTAAAAGTGCTAGAAAATTTATTAAAAGAAAAATTAATTTTGAAAAATAAGCAAGAAGAAGAATTAGCAGAAAAAAATTGCCAAAAAGGTCCGTCCCCAATGGCAAAAATTGTAGTTGCTCATGTAAACCACATGCTACGTAAAGAAGCAGATGACGACGAGAAGTATGTTAAAAATTATTGTAAAAAAAATGGAATTGAATTTTATTCGAAAAGTATAGATGTTAAAAAATTGGCTCATACTAATAAAATAGGAGAAGAAGAAGCGGGAAGAATAGCAAGATATGAATTTTTTGAAGAGGTTTTAAAAAATACAAATGCTACGAAAATTGCGGTAGCTCATAATAAAAATGACAAGATAGAAACCATGTTAATGAATACACTAAGGGGAAGTGGCATAGAAGGCTTGAAAGGAATAGAACCAAAAAGAGATAATATTATAAGACCTCTAATCCAGTGTGAGAGAACAGAAATAGAAAAATATTGCAAGGAAAATAAATTAAATCCAAGAATAGATCAAACAAATCTTGAAAATACTTATACCAGAAATAAAATTAGAAATGTAGTAATTCCGTATATTCAAAAGGAGTTTAATCCTAATATCATAAAAACATTGGATCGATTATCTGATATTGTCATGGGAGAAAATGAATATATAGAAAACCAAATCAAGATAATCTATGAAAAAATACTAATAGAAGAAAAGCCAAACCAAGAAATTAGGATAGACTTAAAAATGTTTAATTTACTAGAAACGGTAATAAAAGCAAGACTAATTCGATATATTATAAAAAGGTTATTTGGAAGTACAAACAGTATTGAAAAAATACATATTGAGGATATTATTAAATTATGTGGTAACAATATTGGTAACAAATACCTAACACCAAATAAAAATAGCAAGGTTTTAATAAAAAACCATCAAGTTCATTTTATCGTTTTATCGTAAGTTTCCGTAGCAAATGTGCGAAATGAGAGGCTTTGTAACAAAAAAGACATATAAAAACTATTGAAAAACAAAAAGTTATATGTTATAAAATCAATATAAAAAGGAAACCAAACATAAGGAGGAATTATTTTGAAAAACGGAATTAAAACATTAGCCATGTGGCTAATAATAGGAGTAATTTTTATTGTTGTACTATCATCTATTGTAGAAAACAGTGATGCCAAACTAAAATATTCAGAATTAATTGCAAACATTAATAGTGGAAATGTAGATGCCATTCAAATTGAGGCAGATGGAAAACTTGCAACTGTTACTTTAAAAGATGATAAAATTAAAAAAGAAGTAAACATACCAGATATGGAAAACTTTATGGGGTATACAGAGGATTTCTTAAAAGATGGAGCCTTTACATTAGAAGAAAAATCACAATCAATCTTCATTACCATCCTTAGTTTATTAACACCATTTGGCTTATTAATCATATTCTTTATCTTCTGGTTCTTTATGATGGGTGGCGTTGGTCAAGGTGGAGCAGGAAATAAAACCATGTCATTTGGAAAAAGTAAAGCTAGAATGATGACACCAGCTGAAAAAAATAAAATAACATTTGAAGATGTAGCAGGTGTTGACGAAGAAAAAGAAGAATTAGAAGAAATTGTACAATTTTTGAAAAATCCAAAGAAATTTACAGATATGGGAGCAAGAATTCCAAAAGGTGTTTTATTAGTAGGGCAACCAGGTACTGGTAAAACAATGCTTGCCAAAGCCGTAGCAGGAGAAGCAGGAGTACCATTTTTTATCATTAGTGGATCTGACTTTGTTGAAATGTTTGTCGGTGTAGGAGCTTCCAGAGTAAGAGACTTATTTGACCAAGCTAAGAAAAATGCACCATGTATTATCTTTATTGACGAAATTGACGCCGTTGGACGTCAAAGAGGTGCAGGTCTTGGTGGAGGACATGACGAAAGAGAACAAACATTAAACCAATTATTAGTAGAGATGGATGGATTTGCAGAAAATGAAGGTGTTATTGTATTAGCGGCAACCAATAGACCAGACGTATTAGATAAAGCACTTTTAAGAGCAGGAAGATTTGATAGACAAATCGTAGTAGGTTTGCCAGATGTAAAAGCAAGAGAGCAAATCTTAGAAGTACATGCAAGAAAGAAACACTTAGCAGACGATATTGACTTAAAAGTAGTAGCCAAAAACACATCAGGTTTTGCAGGAGCAGACTTAGAAAATGTTTTAAATGAAGCAGCTTTATTAGCAGCAAGAAGAAATTTAAGCGAAATAGGAATGAAAGAAATAGAAGATGCTATGGTTAAAGTAACCATGGGACCAGAAAAGAAAACAAAAGTAAGAAGTGACAAAGAAAATAGATTAGTTGCTTATCATGAAGCAGGTCATGCAGTAGTAAGTCGTTACTTAGAAACCCAAGACCCAGTTCATCAAATATCAATTGTACCAAGAGGAATGGCAGGAGGATACACCATGTATCGTCCAACCGAAGACAAATCTTTTATGTCTAAAACAGAAATGGAAGAAAATATCGTATCTTTACTTGGTGGAAGAGTAGCAGAAGCTTTGATTCTAAACGACATCTCAACAGGTGCTAGCAATGACATCGAAAGAGCAACCAAAATTGCAAGAAGTATGGTAACCAAGTATGGAATGAGCGAAAGAATTGGAACAATCATGTTAGGAGGAAACCAAGAAGAAGTATTCCTAGGAAGAGATTTAGCGCAAAGTAAAGAATACTCTGAAGAAACAGCAGCAGCAATTGACCAAGAAACAAAGAGAATTGTAGACACAGGCTATAATAGGGCAAGACAAATCTTAGCAGACAACATCGACAAATTACACCAAGTAGCAGGAATCTTACTTGAGAAAGAAAAAATCGAAGCAGACGAATTTGAAGCGATTTTTAGTGAATAGAAAAATTGCCAGAAGGGACGTTCCCTTTTGGTAATTTTTTTAGTTTATATATTGCTATTTTCTTTTTTTTAGTATACAATAAATTTACTACTAAGCAAATAAGATAAAAAAGGAAGAAAAAGCCGATGAAGAATTATTATGAAATACTAGAGGTAAATCCAAAAGCTTCTAAAGAGATAATAGAAAAAGCTTATAAAGTGCTAGTAAAAAAATATCATCCAGACCTTTACACAGGCGAAAAGCAAAAATATGCAGAAAAAAAGATAAAAGAAATCAACGAAGCTTACAACATACTAGCAGACGAATTCTTAAAAGAGCAATATGACAACGAAATCTACAATCAAAATAGAGTTCAGGCACAAAGAGAAGTACAAACCAATATACGTAAGGAACGGAAAAAATTATCAGGCTAGCCAAAAAGAAAAAAATCCATTAGAAGAAAGAATGAAAAAACACAAAGTAGGAAGCTTAGGAGCCATCATAGAACTAACCAAACAGTTAATACATGACCTAGTAAAAAATAAAGAAAGAAGACAAGAAATTAAAGAAGTAACCCAAAAAGACATACTTGCTATTTTCCTAACAATAGCGGTTGTTATCCTAATAGGAATTATCTTATGGTTTATTCCTTTTACAAATGGTTGGATGCGAGAACTACTATTCGAAAATCCACTTTTTAATTGGATTGGGCGGATTGTTTTAAAAAACATAGGTACTTACTATTGACAAGTTATATGCTTTCATGTATAATAATAGCGTTAAAAGGGTTATCCCACATACAGTTTCGTATGGACCGGAAGGAGGGGAATATAAATGTCAGAAATCAAAGTTAATAATGGTAATATAGAAGATGCCTTAAAAAGGTTTAAAAGGCAATGTGCGAGAAACGGAGTTTTACAAGAAGTTCGTAAAAGAGAACACTATGAAAAACCTAGTGTAAAAAGAAAGAAAAAATCAGAGGCAGCAAGAAAAAGAAAATTTTAAAAACAGAAATGGGATTGGAAGTTGAAAAGTAAAAAAACACTTGGAAGCTTCCAATTTTTTTACAGAGATTTGAGCTGGAGGTTGAAGGCGGGGATTTGGGGTCGGGGATTTGGGGACGTTCCTTAAATCCCCACA
>CAMSQT010000021.1 GCA_947062645.1 uncultured Clostridium sp.
CGCGATGAGGCATTGTGACTGGAGTTCAGACGTGTGCTCTTCCGATCTATCTAGGGGATGGATTGGTAACAAATTAAATAAGATTAGTAATAAATTGGCATATAATATCATAAGACCATCAAATACATTCATATTTAATTGCCAAACAATTAGTATAATAAGTATATTGGTAAGTGGACCTGCTAGGGCAACGGCTATTTTTTTTATTTCTAGTTGATTTGCCTTTTTTATTTTTCGGTTATAATCTTTTGCTGTTAGTTTAAAAGAAATGGCTACTCCATATGGCATTAGTTCCATTTTTTCTGGTTTCATTCCTAATAGTAAACCACATATCAAGTGTCCGCAACTCATGTAAGATGGCAAAAAACATAATCATGGCATAACTTTCAATTTGCTTGGTAAAGTAAAATAAAAGGATAAAAACAAATATTTTTAAATCAATTCGAAATCGCATTTCGATTAGCCTCCCCTTTATAATTCTAATATGCTTTGTGGATTGACACATTTTTCTTTGATTCGTACTTCAAAGTGTAAATGTGGCCCCGTTGAATTTCCGGGTTGAACCAACTTCTGCAATTTCTTGCCCTTGGGTAATTTTGTCCCCTTGTTTTACATAGAGTTGATTACAATGTGCATAAATTACGCTAACTTCGCCAATTTGGATTTTTAAATGATTTCCGGTAATCTCCTTCGCTTGAGGCTAATACAACTTCTCCTTCTGTTGCTGATTTTATTTTGGTGCCTTGGTTTATTGCTATGTCTGTTCCTGTGTGGTTTTTGGGAACTGACCCTGTTGCTTCTTCTCTTACACCAAAGGGAGAACTAATTACACCACCTTCTATTGGTTTGATAAAAGATGTTGTATTTTTTACTTCTTGAATTTCTTGCTGCTCTTGTGATAAGGGTGTTTCACTAGCACCCCCAATTGCCTCGTTTGTGACTTCCTCATTATTCTGCTCTTGGTTTTCTTCTTGCTTTTGCTCTTGTCCTTGTCCTTCTTCTTGGTTTGGTTCTGGCTGTTGCTCTTGCTCTTTGCCTTGGTTTATCCAACTTAAACATTGGTTTTTTACGATTTCATACAATTCCATAAAATTAGTATCATAAGAAAGTATTTCATTTGCTTTGTTAATAAAATCATTGGAAAATACATATTGATTGTTTTGGATGGCATATATCATTAAATAGATGGCTACACATATTAGCATTTGTATCATCATTTTTCGTAATAATCTAATATCTTTTTTTTCATTGACTGCTACTTTAGCAACTGGTCTTGCTTCCCCTTGCCTTCTTTTTTGATAAATTTCTTCAGCTCGTCTTATTTTTTCTTCTACTGTCATAACTCGTTCCATAAAAAAAACACCTCTTCCTTTGTTTTGTTCTTTACAACTTATGATGGAAAAAGTGGTTTTATTCCTTACTTTATAACAAGTAACATTGCTTGTATTATCATAATACTTGTTGCTAAATAAGCATAATTTTTTAGCCTTTTATATTTTTTGTAATTTTCAATTGCTCTTTTTTGTTTTTGCTCATGGTTATTTTCTAGTTTAGAAATGTAGCTACTAATTAACATTTCTGCTTCTTTTAAAATATAGTCTTTTTCTTTTTTAACAGGAGCCTTCTTTTGCAGTTTAGAGTTCTTTTCTATTTTTTGTAGTTTTTTTACTTTTTTACTTGATTTTAAAATAACAATGGCTTCTTCTACTAAATTGGATGGTAAGTTTTTAAGGACTACCATGTTTTTCATGTTACTGGTTTCCATTTTTTAGTACCTCCTTTATATCATAAGTTTTTCCAACTTTAGCAAGGTTATTCAAAAAAAGTAGTAGATTTTCAAAAACATCCATGATATAATAAATACGAGGTGATTTTATGAAAAAAATAGTATTTACTATTTTATTTATTTTGTTTGCTAGTTGTCCTGTCCTAGTCAATGCCAAAGCCTCTAGCAAACCAAGCGAAAGCTTTGCTAATCTAGTCTTCTTTGCCTATTTTGATGGCACAAGTGATGAAATAAAAGAAGATATAAAATATTATGAAGATAAAAATACTTCTTTAATAGAATATTATGACGGTAGTGGAAAACGAAGTCTTACCAATTATTTAAAAGAAATATCCTATGGTAAATTTAATGTTAAGAATATCCTTCCACAATTAGAAAATGGAATCATTAAACCACTAAAATTTAATATTGATATAAAAGATTCTTATGAAAGAAACAACGATACCTTATTAATTGAGCAAATTATGGCAGCCTATCCTTCCATTAGCAATCAAATTATTGATTACAATGGAGATGGTTATATTGATAATTTAACCATTATTATCAAAGATAGAACTGGTTACACATCCTCAGCCCATTCAACCTTCGTATCCCATAAAGGTGATTATCCAGAAGCCAAAAAATATCTAAACAAATATATTGGTACCTATAATATTGTCAATACCGCTTCCATCGAAAACAACGAATCCGGTGTTATTGCCCATGAATTTTTACATTCACTAGGATTTCCTGATTTATATAGAAGCGACTCAACCAATGACGACTATCCTGTTCATGTATGGGATATTATGGCTTCTGCCAACCGTGGTATGTCTTATCCTCTTGCTTATTTAAGAAAAGCCATAACCAATTGGGTTGATATAGAAACCATTACCGAAAGTACAACCTTAAGGTTAGACTTGCAATCCAACAAAGATGGAAACCAAGCTTTTATCCTTAAATCTCCTTTAAATGATTATGAATATTTTGTAGTAGAATACCGAAAAAAGGAATATGCTATCGACCTATTAGACAGACATATTGGTGGTTCAGGAATTATTGTTTATCGTGTAGACACTACAGTAGAAGGTCTTAGCAATCATTATGGAAAAACTGGAGTTTATGTATTTAGACCACAAAATGGTTTTGATACAGAACAATTAAAAGTTTACAATGCTCATCTTTCCCAAGAATCTGGTAGAACTAGCATTGGTTCCTCTAATATGAATTTAGGATTAAAAGATGGCGCTCTTACCTTTACAGATGGAAGTAATTCTGGGATTGTGATAAAAAATGTATCGAAAACAGATGGATCTTACATGACATTAGACGTTGAAATACCAAAAGCCGAAAACTTTGATTTATGGAAAAATAAAAACCTTCCTGATTTAATTGGAGGAAATGAAAATACCAATAAAAAAATTGCTGTTACTAACTATAAAAATAAACTATATTCTTTATCTTATGGCAACAATAGGCTATATACCCAAGTTTTAGAAAATGACAAATGGGTCACAAAAGGTACTTATAGTAATATAAAAACAGAAGTACTTACTAATATTAAAGTAGTTGAATTAAATAATGCACTATATCTAATCGCCAACAATACCAATGCCATTAATATTTATAAGTGGAATGATAGCAATAACACTTGGACCTTATTTTCTTCTTATCAAGAAACTTTAAATGAATTTGATGTTATGGTTATTAACAATAAGCTATATATTGCTGGTTCAACTTCTGATAAGGCAATCTTATATGTCTTAAACAATACAACTATTACTAAAGTTGGAGATTATCATAGTGGTGTAAATGGTACGCCTAAAATAGGAGAAATTTATGGTAAAGTATATGTTTCGATTAAGAGTATGAATGGCGATATTCTATTATACCGATATGAAAACAATAAATTTAATGCAATTTCTACTGGTATTAATACTAATAATTATGATTTAAAATCACTAAATAATAAGCTATATATTGCATTAGGAACTGATTTTACTCGCCATCAATTATCTTTGAAAATATATGATGGCACTAATTGGGAAACGGTTTCTTCCTCCCTTACTTTATCTTTTCCTAATATGGTTAATAGTCAAGGAAATTTATATATTTTAGGAACCGATAATAATAACTTATATACTTATTCCTACCAAGAAAACACTAAGAAGCTTGTCATGGAAGGTACGATAGTTGATACAGGATCCTCTTTCTACGATACTTCTTTAGTTGCCCTTAACAATTCTATTTATGTGGGAATTAAAAAATTGAATAATACTTTATTAGTTAAGGCAAAAGAAATGGTAAATAGCTTGATTTCTTTAAGTATTACTCCTCCTAATAAAGTTACTTATGAATTAGGAGAAGCCATAGATAAAACTGGTTTAAAGGTAATTGCAAATTATACAAATGGTCAAAAAGAAATTACAAATTATACAATTACAAATTTCAATACAGATAGAGTAGGAACTCATACTGCAACCATTACTTACGAAGGAATTTCTAATACCTTTACTTATCAAGTTGTTGATACCGCTAATCCGTCAAGAATTGAAAATGGAAAATATGTACTACGTTCTGCTTTAGATAATAACAAGGTTGTAGATATTGCATGCGGTGTCAATATAAGTGGAACAAATGTACAGTTATATGATTATAATGCTTCTGATGCACAAATTTGGAATATTACTTATATAGGTAATGGCTATTATAAGATAAGTAGCCAAATAAATAACAACTTAGTTCTTGATGTGGCATATGGCGACAAAAACAATGGTGCTAATGTTCAAGTGTATAATAGCAACAATAGTACTGCTCAACAATGGTTTTTAAAAGATGCTGGCGATGGTTACTATTACTTAATTTCAAAATGTAGTGGTCTAAATTTAGACCTTGCTTATGCACAAACCGCAAATGGAACAAACCTTCAAATGTATCAAGGAAATAACACAAAAGCTCAAAAATTCAAATTAGATAAACAAGATAAAACGATTGAAAATGGAAATTATGTTATAAGGTCTGCTTTAGATAATAATAAGGTTTTAGATGTCGCATATGGATTAGATATTGATGGAACTAATGTACAATTATATGATTATAATGGGTCTAACGCACAAATTTGGAACATTACTTATTTGATGGATGGCTATTATAAAATAAGTAGCCAGATAAATAATAACTTAGTTCTTGATGTGGCATATGGAGACAAAAGTAATGGCACTAATGTTCAAGTTTACAGCAGTAATAATAGTAGGGCTCAACAATGGTTTATAAAAGATGCTGGCGATGGCTATTATTACTTAGTTTCAAGATGCAGTGGTTTAAATTTAGATCTTCCGTTTGCACAAACTGCAAATGGAACGAATATTCAGATGTATCAAGCCAATTCATCTAATGCTCAAAAGTTTAGATTTGACCAAGTAAAATAATTTGACTTTTTCTAAAAAACTGAGAAACCATAGAAAATGCGGTTGCAAAAAATTGTTTTGAAAAACGACACTCGCTCTACCCAAGCAAATGTGTCGTTTTTTTATTGTTGCTTACTGATTACAACTGCTAACGCAATTATCAAGAAAGGTGGCAACACACACATCTGCTTATTCTCATTTTCTATAATTAGTATTATACTTTTAAATAAAAACCAATGAATAGATTAATTTTTGTAAAACTTGATCTTTCTATTAATCCTTTCCAAATAGCAGAGCAATTAGGAATATATACAAACATCTATTCACTAAATATTTGTTGCATTTGACAAACATTTAAAAAGATGTTATTATATAATTAGCTTATAAGCAAATGTATCTTTGGTCATAAGATGTTAATTTGCTAATCCGTATGTGCCACCTGCGAATGGCACATGCTTTTTTTATATCAAAAAAATAGAGTAGACTGCGAACTCTACCCTACCGACTATGTATTTTCATACTCTTAGTCTTTATCTTCTTGTTCTTTGGTTTTTAGTTGTTCTTTTTCCGTCTTATCTTCTAAAAGCATTTCAACTAATCGCCAAATTAGGTCATAAGATGTCATCACTAACCCTCCTTTCCGTCTTTTAGTAAAAGACTTACCTTTTGACAAGAAAGGTTACTGCATATTATATAATATTAATTTGTAAAAATCAACGAACAAATTAAATTTTTCAAAATATTTTTTTACACATACATTGTATCCTATACTTATTCTGATTTATAATTACAATAATTGATAAAATCGTCAATCTCAAAGTCAATTCTTTCCATAATAAAAATCCTCCCTACATTTATTTTTCAATAAACATAATGAGGATATTTTTACTCTTTCACAAAAACTATGCACTCTTTAATTCTAATCTTAACTTATCAGCTATCATTGCTATAAATTCACTGTTCGTTGGCTTCCCTTTTGCTGCAGATATGGTATAACCAAAAATACTTTCTACCGCATCTTGTTGACCGCGTCCCCAAGCTACTTCTATTGCATGGCGAATGGCACGTTCTACCCTACTTGGTGTTGTTCCATATTTAATTGCAATTTTAGGATACAAGCTTTTGGTGATTTGGTTAATGACATCAATATCATTTACTACCATCATAATAGCTTCTCTTAAATATTGATAACCTTTAATATGAGCAGGTACCCCTACTTCATGGATAATATTGGTTACTAATGCTTCTAAGTTTTCTTCTTTTTTGCTTTCACTTTCTGATAATTCAATGTATTTTTGTTTTGTCTCTTTTGTAATTAATGCCGTTCCTGCTTGATTTGGTTTGAAGTATTTAATTTCTTTAATTCTTTGAATTAATACCTCAATATCAAATGGTTTTACAATGTAATAGTCTGCACCATTACTAATTGCTTTTTGTGTTATTTTGTCTTGTCCTACTGCTGATAACATGATGCAAATTGGTTTTTTATCTATTATTCTATTATTTACTTTTTCTAATACTCCTAGGCCATCTAAATGTGGCATAATTACATCTAATAGTACAACATCTGGTGTGGTGTTTTGTATCATTTCAACTGCTTCGTTTCCATCCTTTGCTACTGCTACTACTTCCATATCAATTTGACTATTGATATAAGAAGATAGTGTATAGCTAAATTCTTGATTATCATCTGCGATTAAAATCTTAAGTTTCTCTTCCATCTCTTTCCTCCTAAATTGTAATTTTTTGACAATTCTTATTATAAACACTCTTCCCTAAAAAAGCAAGAATTTCTGGGAATATTTTCCAGAAATTTTATAAAACTACTTTTTTCATATACTTTTTGTAATATATTTTTTAGTTATTTCTTTTAGATTTTTTAAAATGATGTTTTTTGTTTCAAAATCCTGCAATAATTTTTCTTTTTTTATCTCTTCTAACTCTATTTTACAACTAATTAACTCATTATATTCTACATTTTTTATTAAAATTTCATGATTTTTGCAATAATGCTTAAAACTATCAAAATCACTATACTCCATATTCGCCAGCATTTGCACTCCTTCGCATTTTTCGATAATCTCGCTTTCTTCTATTGCTTTTAATAAGCTATTGGAATAAGCTCGTACTAAGCCACCTGTTCCTAATAAGATTCCTCCAAAATATCTTGTAACAATAATTATCACATTTGCCAAATGCTTTGTTTTAAGAATATTTAGCATAGGAGATCCTGCCGTTCCAGATGGTTCCCCATCGTCACTTGATTTTTCAATAATTTGGTCATTTTCTACAATTCGGTAAGCATAACAGTTATGCCTTGCATCATAATACTTCTTTTTATGCTCTTTTAGTAGATTTTCTGCTTCTTCTACGCTTTCTACTGGAAGTAAAGTACCAATAAATTTTGACTTTTTTTCTACTATCTCTACTTGCCTTTTTTCTTTAATTGTTACAAACTCCATTTTTATCTCCTAACTTCTATCCGCTCTTTTAATAATCCTGCCACATATCCTGTTGCATATGCAATTTGTAAGTTAAATCCACCTGTATAGGCATCTACATCTATTATTTCTCCTGCCAAATACAGCCCTTCTACTATTTTAGATTGCATTGTTTTTGGGTTTATTTCTTTTGTGGAAATGCCTCCACTTGTAATAATTGCTTCTTCAATTGGTCGAAAGCTTTTGATAGTAATTGTAAAACTTTTTAGTAAGGCTACTAATCTTCTTCTTTCTTCTTTTGTAATACTATTGATTTTCTTTTCTTTATTAATTTTACTTTTTTCTATTATAATTGGTATTAATTTTTGTGGTAATAATTTATCTAGTCCGTTTTTAAATTGTTTGTTTTTTAATTCTTCAAAATCTCTTAAAATTCTTTCTTCTAACTTTTCTTCTGTTAGGGCTGGTTTTAAGTCAATTTTTAAATCGATTTGCTTATTTTTTAGCTTTTCTCCGATTTTCGAATAACGCACTAAATGGGCAGATGCACTTAAAATGGTAGGTCCTGACACACCAAAATGAGTAAATAGCATCTCTCCAAAATCTTCGTAAATCTCTTTTTTTGTTTGATTATCCATTAATTTGATTTCTACGTTTCTTAAAGATAATCCTTGTAGTTGTTTACAGGTTTCTTTATCATATACTTCCAAAGGAACCAAAGAAGGCTTGATTTCCGTTATGGTATGTCCTAACTCTTTTGCTAACATATAGCCATCTCCTGTAGAACCTGTTAAGGGATAGCTTTTCCCCCCGGTTGCTAATATTATTTTATCTGCTTTAATTTTTTCTTGGTTGACTTCCACTCCTATTACTTCTATTTTTTCTTCTGTTTTTTTGGTTATTATTTTGGTTACTTGTGCTTCGTATTTTATTTCTACTTTTAGTTCTTTTAGTTTTTTGGTAAAGCATTTTAAGACATCTTGTGATTTATCTGTTATAGGAAATATTCGGTTTCCTCTTTCTTCTTTTACATCTAATCCTTGCTCTTTTAAAAAATCAATGATATCTTGGTTGGTATAATTTTGATAACAACTGTATAAAAATTTTCCGTTTCCAGGTGTGTTTTTGATAAAATCCTCCATACCTAAAGAAGATGTAATATTACATCTTCCTTTCCCTGTTATTAATAATTTTCTTCCAAGTGATTTCATTTTTTCTAATAAAATTACTTGATGTCCATTTTGTTTGGCTTTTATGGCTGCCATCATACCACTTGGGCCTCCACCAATTACAATTATTTTCATTTATTTATCTTCTTTCTTCTTTTTTGTTGTTGTCTTTTTTGTGGTTGCTTTTTTTGTTGTTCTGGTTGTTGTTTTTTTAGCTGGCTCTTTTTTTGCTGCAGTCTTTTTAGTTGTAGTCTTTTTAGTTGCAGTTTTTTTGGTTGCAGTCTTTTTAGCTGGTTCTTTTTTTGCTACAGTCTTTTTAGTTACTGTTTTGGTGGTTGTTTTCTTTTTTGGTTTTTCTTCTTCTAGTTCCATTAGTATTTTAAATGGATCTTTTTCTTCTTCCTCGTCTTCGTTTTCTTCTGGATCGTCTCCATTTAAATAACCAATATCGTTTTCTTGTGCTTCTTTTATATATCTATCTAAAGAATCAGTAGTTTCTTCATTATCCTCTTCTATTTCAAGTTGTTCTTCTTCGTTTTCTTCACTATCTTCGCTATTGTCTTCGTTTAACTCTTCTACATTGTCTTGTTCTAAGCTTCTTCTTAAATCTGCATATGGGTCTTCTTCTTCGTCATCATCGTCGTCATCAAATAGGAATTGGATGTCTTCTGCTTCTTCTTTATCTTCTTCTATCTCGATTTCTGGTTTTAAGTCTGCATATGGATTTAACTCTTCTTCAATTTCTGGTTCTTGTTGTTCTACATAGTCTATTTGTTCTGGTTCTTCTGGTTCTTCAACTTCTTTTAAAATATCCCTATATTGTTTTTCTTCTACTTTTTGTTTTTGTCTTTTTTGATTTTTCATTTGTTTTTTTGCATTTCGAATTGCTTCTTTCTTATCTTTTTCCATTCTTCTTGTTGTTTTTCTTCCTGCACTTCCTCCAAAGATTAGAACAGCAATTATTAAAATAATTAAAATTGTTAAAATGGTTACTACTAACATTTTATTTCTCCCTTCTTTTTACTTTTTCATATGTTCAATTGCTTTTAATATACCCAATTTTCCGTATTCATATGTAAGTCCACCTTGCATATAAGCTATATATGGCTCACGAATTGGTCCATCACAACTAAGTTCTATGGTTGATCCTTGTGTAAAGGTTCCCGCTGCCATGATTACTTTATCTTCGTAACCTCCCATATCTCCTGGATAGGGAATAACATTTGCATCAATTGGTGAACCCATTTGTATTCCTTGACAAAATTTGATTAAATCTTCTTCCTTTCCTAAATGAATCGTTTGGACAATGTCTGCTCTTGTTTCGTCAAATTTAGGCTCTACCATATACCCCAGTTTTTCTAACATTCTACTTGCGAAAATTGCTGTTTTTAAACTACTTGCTACCACACTTGGTGCAAAAAATAGTCCTTTGATAAACTGTGTATTTTGGTTTAAGGATGGTCCTATTTCTTTTCCAATTCCCGGAGAAGTTAGTCTTTCGGCACATAACTTGATTAATTCTTTTTTTCCTACAATGTAGGCACCAGAAGTTGCAATTCCTGCTCCTAAGTTTTTCATTAAAGAACCGAACAGCAATGTCTGCCCCTACTTCTATTGGTTCTTGGTCTTGTACAAATTCACCATAACAGTTGTCTACCATAATGATTACTTCTTGGTTTACTTCTCGAATTGCTTTGATTACTTTTTCGATTTTTTCTATGGTTAGACTTTTTCTGGTAGAATATCCTCTTGACCTTTGTATTTCTACTAGTTTGATGTCATGTTTTTTTAATCTTTCTTGAATGGCTAAAATAGCAAAATCATTATCTATTAAATCAATTTGTTCATAGCCAATATCAAATGCTTTTAAGGAATTTTTGCTTTCTTCTTTTCCTATTCCAATTACTGTTTGAAGTGTGTCATAAGGTTCCCCTGTGATACTTAGCATGGTATCTTTTGGTCTTAGTAAAGCTGACAACGTAATTGCTAATGCGTGTGTTCCAGATATTAATTGCGCTCTTACTAAGCTATCTTCTGCTTTAAATATGTGACTATATATTTCCTCTATCTTGTTTCTACCTGGTTCGTCAATTCCATATCCAGTTGAAGAATTTAAGTGTGCCTCTTGTAAATTACATTCTTGAAAAGCTTCTAACACTTTTTGACTGTTTCTTTGGCATATGTTATCTACCGCTTCCAAGATTGGTTTGATTTCTTGTTCTACTTGTTTTGATAATTCCATTATCTCCTGTTTCATTCTAAGTTCCTTCTTTATTTTAAACTATTTTTATTTTACTATACTTTGTTTTATTTTGCAATGCTTATTTGAAAGAAATTTGCCAAGAGGGACGGAAGATCGGAAGAGCGTCGTGTAGGGAAAGAGTGTTGGATCGAGTGTAG
>CAMSQT010000022.1 GCA_947062645.1 uncultured Clostridium sp.
AACACTCTTTCCCTACACGACGCTCTTCCGATCTAAAATCCTTCATAATTAAGTCTTTCTAAAAAATCATTATAATTATCAATTCCCATATTATATCTTATCATCTTCAAATTATATCTTTGTGCCAAAACATTATCAATTTTTTCAATTGGTGTCATTTTTGATATATCTGGGAAATAAATAGTTTCATACTCATCAAAAAACTCTTTGACTTTTATGCTATCTATTTTATCTAAAATAGCTCTCTTTTTATCATAACTTCTTGGACTATCAGCAGAGGGTAATATATCTATTTCTCTATTCATCCAATAATCTGTTTTTTTCATTAAATCATTTATTTTATTTTTACTTTCTATTTCACCATATAATCTGTAATTTTCAAAATCGTCTTTACCAAGTTTTTCTAGCATATATCCAACCAAATCTGCCATATAACCTTGATAATCACTTGGAACTAATGAACTTCTATATTCTTTTTGCATTTCGTCTAAAGAAATCCCCATATAATTTGCCATGGCTTTTTCTTCTGCAACTGTATTCATACTTTCTTCAATCATTAATCCTGTTATTTTTATATCTTTCTTTAAAAATTTATTATCGTGTGTCTTTGAAAATGAATAAATAAATTCTGCTGTTCCTATCCTTTCTTTTAAAGTTTTATCTGGTTGCATTACAAATTGTTCTTTTTCTGCATGCCAAGCATGTCCTAACTCGTGAATTAAATGAGAAACATTTATATCTGTACCAAAGAACTCTTTAGCTTTTCCTTTAACTCTTTGAATATATATAAAAGATTTTTTGCCTTGTAAATTCATATTTTTATCGAGTATTGGTTCTGAAACATAAGCTCCTTCACCCAAATTTTTTCCATATTCTCCTAGGTCAACATTTTCTTCTATAATATGTTGATTTACATCTTTTCCAATATATTGTTCTACTAGTTTATCATAACTTTCTTGGGTAAGATTTTCTGTTATAGCAATTGGAGTATGTCTTAACATTTGATAAAATAAATTTCGTTCTTCTTGGTTGGAATCTTTTAGCATTGCAGGAATAACTTTTAATAAAACTGTTTTCAAGCTATCATTTTTTTGTTTATCTTTATCATCATAATGATATATTTTAGACACTTCTTCTACTATATCTTTGCATTCATTTAAGATTTCTTCCACTTTCATAAGCAAATTTTCCTCCTTTGAATCATTAATACTATAACATAAATTATGTATATATTATCATATTTCATATATATGTTCAATTAGATATGTATAAAAAATCAAAAAAATATATCAAAAATTTATAATCCTAGTCTAATAATTTTGGAAAAATGTAGTGTTTTGTGAATGAAAAAGTATCTTTTATAAATAAAATTTTCTTAAAAATGCTTTTGTTTTATAATACTGTCAAAGGAAGTATTGTAAAATATATGACAAAAAAAGGCAAATATCTTTTACATAATGTCTTATGTAATGCAGTATATACAAAATTGCTTTTTATCACTTATAATATAAAAAGAAAAGAAAGGATGTTTTTTATGAATATTTTTAAAATACCAGTTACACCTACAAGTACACAAAAAACAATTAGATTTCCAGATAACATTATAAATCGAGTAGAAGATGCAATAGAGGGAAAAGAATGTACCTTTAGTGCTTTTGTTATAGAAGCTACGCGTGTAGCTTTAGAACAAATAGGAAAATAAATTGATAAAGCACTAAACTAAAAATAATAATTAAACTTTAAAAATTAATTTAGTTAGTGCTTTTAGTTTATTTTTATTATTAATACATAGAAGCTTCTACAATTTTAAAAGTTGCAGATTTCATTGCCTCTAGTTTATCACTGCTAATAAAACTAAAAATTTCAAAATCTTGACTTTGTCCAGCTGTTAAGTTATTGGCATATACATAATCTTGATTGATTCTTGAGCCATCACTAGCTACGGCTTCTATTTGAATACTAAAAGATTTTGTTTCCTCTTTCTTATTTTTTACAGTAACAACAAGTTTGGTGTCAGTCATTCCATATTGTCCTTGTGTAACTTCAAAATTACCTAATGTGACTTCTACATCATTTTTTAATATTTCTTCTGTATTTCCTCCAGTAGCTTTATCCAATTCTTTACTAACAACATCTAAAGAATCACTTAATGTTTTTTGTACATTAAGTGTAATTACAACAGCAAGTACACCTAATATAATAGTTGCAATTGTTTTTGCTTTGCTATCTTTTTTTGCTAATGCAATAATGCCAAAAATAACAGCTAAAACCCCCATTACAAAAGATAAATTGTTTATAATTGGAATAAACGAGGTACAAATACCTATAATTCCCAATACTAAACCAGCGGTTCCTAGACCACTTTTCTTTGTTTCTCCATAATTTGCCATAATTTTAATTCCCCCTTTTTCTATTTATAGAAATAGTATATACCATAAAGGGAGATTTTCCTATACTTTCTTTTGTCTTGTTTTGGTCTTACAATTGTGATTATTTTCTCCTATTTTATTAATTTTTTTATTTTAGGCGACAACCTTCGACAGCTTTTTTATTTTAACTTTGTTATACTTTTGCCTGTTGTGGTTTTTATAATTTACTAAAGAAAAGAGGTGATATTAATCTATGAATACGAACAAAATAGTAGGAAAAGAAATTGGTGTACTTTCTATACATATGTATAAAGAAACTTCAACAAATAAGACGTTTTTTTATGTTAAAAGTGAAAACGAAGAACTACTACCACTTTCTTACGTTATTGAAGACACTTTAAAACTTTATTAATTTGTGATTTTATGTAATGTATGTTATAATATAATCATAAACACTAGGAGGTAAAACATCTATGGTAAATTTTTTTGATGTCGAAATCGACATAGAAAACAAGACCTTAGAAGAACTTGAAGCTATTCGGAAAAAGTTGCGTGAAATGTTGATAGATGTTTCTTTACAAATTGAAATGCAACAAATCCAAAAGCGTAGATACTCTTCTTCTGGTCAATAAGCTTTAACCCGCTTGTACTTTAAGCGGGTTTTTCTTATCTATTATTAAATTTAAATTAATGAGTATTACTAGTTTGGTTAGTTGTAGCTGAAGGGTCACCACTACCTGTAATATTAGAATTATTAGTATTATTAGTATTGGTTCCATTTTGCTGTGAATTACTAGAATTTGAATTTCCATTTGTATTTCCAGAAGAATTCGTATTCGTTTTATTTGTATTTATACTAGTATTTGTATTATTCGTAGGTTTCTTATTTGTATTAGTTGTAGTATTGTTAGTTTGGTTCGAGTTTAATGACTGATTGGTAGAAGTATTCTCGTTTTTATTCTTATTTGGTAATACCTCTTGTGGATCCTCTGCATCAATATCTTGTGTAATACCTTGTATAATTTCCTCTACTTTATGACTAGGGTTATTATCCTTATTTTCTTTTAACTCACTTCCAGAATGTTTATTACACAAATCTGGTGTAGTAAGCCATAAAAAATATTCGGTATAGGTATTTTGACATCCTGTTGTTGCTTTTTTTCCAGTTTCGGCACATATAGTACAACTAGATACTGTATTTGGCTTTTCAAATTTTTTACTGCTTAAGCCAGTATGAATTCTTGACATGACATTGGCCCACAGCAAGCCTGCTGGATTTCTTTTATTGTAATAAATTGGTTCATTGGTATCATAGCCATACCAAGTAACTGCTGTATAATAAGGGGTAAATCCACAAAGCCACCTATCATAATTGTCGTCTGTTGTTCCAGTTTTTGCAGAAACATCAACACCTGAAATTTTACAGTAGGTTGCTGTTCCATGAGTGCCATTTACGGGGCTAGTTAGCATTTCTTTAACAATATAAGCAACTTCTTTAGAAACTACTTTTTTTGTTTTTTGACTGGTTTTTACAATATTTTTACCATCATGATTATCAATAATAGAGTAAAAAGTTGGCTCGATATATTTACCATCATTTGCTATCATAGCATAGGCACCTGCCATTTCTAAAGGACTGATTCCTTTTTGCAATCCTCCTAAAGCTAATACTAAACTTTCGTCTTCCTTAGTTAAGCTACTAATTCCCATCTTTTTTAAATACTGGATAGATTTTTGTGGTTTCAATTTTTCCATAATTTCTACAAAAGGAATATTTTGAGAAGACTCTACTGCTCTTCTAACGGTTACTCTTCCTAAAGAAGGATTATAATCAGTTGGATGGTAACCATCTGCAAAATCTCTTTCTGTGTCGTCATAAATAGAAGATGCTGTAATAATTTTTTTATCAATAGCAGGGATTAGTACAGATAATGGTTTAATAGAAGACCCCGTTTGTCTGATACTTTGTGTAGCTCGATTCAAAGCCCTTGCTTTTGTTTTTTTGCCTAAACCTCCAACACATGCTGTTACTTTCCCTGTTTCATGGTCTATAATAACCATAGCAGCTTGAGATGAATCATTTCCTATGTTAGATGGTAAACTATATTTTGTTTTTTCGAATTCTGTTTCGGTTTGACTTTGTATTTTAGAGTCTTGCGTACTATGTATTGTTAGTCCTGCCATATTGATGTAATTAGTTGCAAAGGTTTTTGAGATATTGTATTTTTTAGCGATATCCTCTGTTATTTCTAAAATTAGAGCATCTGTGTGGTAAGAATAAACAGCTTCTTCGGTTTTTATTTGTCCTTTTTTAAAATTCAACCCTTTTTCTAAATTGCTAATAGCAAGGTTATATTCTTCTTCCTCAATGTATTTTAGTTCTAGCATTTTACTAAGTACAATTTTGGCTCTTTTGGTGATTTTTTCTTTATTATCTTTTCCGCTCGAATGGATTGTAAGAATTTGGTGAATGGTTAATACCTGCTAAAAAGGCACATTCTTCTAAGTTTAAATCGTTAGCAGATTTATTGAAATAGTACTTTGACCCTACTTCTACTCCATACATATTAGGTCCAATATAAATGATATTTAAGTAAGAAGATAAAATTTCTTCTTTAGAAAGACAAGTTTCCAATTGCCATGCTTTCCACCATTCTTTAATTTTTCTTGTGATACTATCTGTCGAATCACCTGTTAAGTTTTTTACTAACTGCTGTGTAATCGTGCTTCCACCATAAGAAGATTTTCCAAAGTGAGTAATGTATGATACAATAGCTCCCCCTGTTCTTTTTATATCGATTCCTCCATGAGAATAAAAACGCTCATCTTCAATAGCAACATAAGCATTTTTTAAGTTTTGTGGTATGCTAGAGGCTGGAATTACTTCATTATTTCTTTCACAACCTAATTTTGCAATTTCCTTTTTTTCGGTATCGATTACAACTGAATTTTGATTTAATAGCATTTCGTTGGCTAGCTTTTTCCAAGTGTTAGCAGAAATTCCTAAAGAAATTCCTATTGCTACAACAGTTAGTAATACTATGCTTAAAATGATTTTTTTTAGTTTCTTTTTCTTTGTAACTTTTTTTGTTTTTTTTCTCTTCCCTCTTTTTTTTGGCTCTTGTTTGTTTTCTTGTTTTTTACTTTTTTGAAAGGCCTTTGGGATATATTCTTCCTCTTCTTTTTTTCGAGACAATGTAAATCACTTTCCTTTAATTTAGTATTATTTAGTATCATAGCATAAAACCTAAGAATTATCAACTTAAAAAATTCTTAACTTGTTTTATTAATAATATAGGCTAAAGTGCATAAAATATGGGTATGAAAGTTAATAAAATAGAAACCAATTTAAAAAGAAATTTATGGTTACATTCTTCTTATGTAACATTTTTAGCAACCAAAACATCACCAGAAAATGAAGTGATTCGAATTAATCCTACTATTTCTTTTCAAAAGCTTCTTGGCTTTGGTGGTGCTTTAACAGAAAGTTCATGCTATCTTTTAAATACGATAGATAAAAACTTAGCAAATGAAATTTTAGAAGAATATTGGGGAAAAGAAAATTTGAATTATCAATTTGCTAGAATTTCAGTTGGTAGTTGTGATTTTTCTTTAGGGAGTTATTCCTATGCAAGTGAAAAAAATCTAGAAGATTTTTCTATCGAGCATGATAAAAAACACATCCTTCCTATCTTAAAACTAGCTAAAGAAAAGAATCCTACTCTTCAATTTTTGGCATCTCCATGGTCACCTCCTAGTTTTATGAAAGACAATAATAGTCTAACTGGCGGTGGCAGACTCTTACCATCTTATAAAAAATTATGGGCAATTTATCTTACTAAATTTGTTTACAATTACCAAAACCAAGGTATTCCTATTTCTTATATGACTATTCAAAATGAACCAAATGCTAAACAAATTTGGGAGTCTTGTTTGTATTCTGCTCAAGAAGAAGCTGACTTTTTAAAGAATTATCTCTTTCCTAGTTTTAAGGAAAAGAATTTAAACACGAAATTTTTAATTTGGGATCATAATAAAGATAATTTGCTAGAAAGATGTACTGAAACTTTAGTTAAGCATCAGGCTTTAAATTATACTAGTGGTATTGCTTTTCACTGGTATACAGGACGGTCATTTTGAGAATTTAGAAGCATTTCATCATCTCTTTCCTAATTTGCTTTTATTTCATACAGAAGGATGTACAGGATACTCTCATTTTAAGCCACAAGATGAACTTAAAAATGCTGAGATGTATGCTTATGAAATAATAGAAGATTTTAATCATGGTGCCAATTGTTTTATTGATTGGAACATATTGTTAGATTATAATGGCGGTCCTAATCATGTTAAAAACTATTGCAATAGTCCTATTATGCTTGATAAGAAGAAAAAGTCTTTTATAAAAACGCCTGCTTTTTATTATATTTCCCATCTGGCACACTATATAAAACCAAATGCGCGAAGAATCCATTTTAATAAATTTTGTGAAAATATTTCAGTATCTGCCTTTCAAAATCCGGATAAAAGTGTTATGATAGTATTGTTAAATAAAACGGATAAAAATGTTGAATATAATTTATGCTATCAAGAGTATGTTTTTCATGACAATTTAGATAGCCATGCGATTGTGACATATATAATTGAAAGGAAGGATTGTTAAATGATTGCAAGAGAAGATAATCCAGAATTTTTGAATTCATTTTTAGATTATTCTATTACTATTTTAAATAAATCACCAAATAGTATTAAGGAATATAATTATGACTTAGCCATGTTTTTAAGGTTTATTAAAATGCATTTTCATTTAACCGATAAAACGGATTTAAAAGAAATAGAAATTAAGGATATGACGATTGATACCATAAAAAAGATTACATTAGACGATATTCATGCTTTTATTTCTTATTTGATGCGTGAATTTAATAGTAAAGCAACCACAAGAGCAAGAAAAGTTTCTACCATTCGTATCTTTTTTAAGTATTTAAGTAGGAAGGCTAAATTAATTGATGTAAATCCAGCACAAGATTTAGAAACACCTAAACTAGATAAGCGATTACCAAAATATCTTTCTTTAGAAGATAGTAGAAAATTGTTAGATATAACTTCCAATGAGGATAATCGAAATTGTGAAAGGGATTATGCCATTATAACTTTGTTTTTAAATTGTGGCATGCGTCTTTCCGAATTAGTAGGCATTAATGTTCGTGATATTGATTTTGAAGATTGTAAGTTAAATGTAATTGGGAAAGGAAACAAAGAAAGAACCATCTATTTAAATAAAGCTTGTATGAAAGCTCTTAATGACTATTTAGCTGTTAAACCTAAAGAAGGAATTAAGCATGATAGTAAATATTCTGAAAAAGCTCTTTTCTTAAGTGAAAGAAGAACAAGAATTAGTAATCGAACCGTGGAAACGATTGTTACAAAACAATTGCAAGCAGCAGGTTTAGATACTAAAAAATATTCGGTTCACAAGCTACGCCACACAGCTGCTACTTTAATGTACCAATATGGACAAGTAGATATTCGTGCTTTGCAAGAACTTTTAGGTCATGAAAGTATTGCAACGACTGAGATTTATACTCATGTTAGTAATGACCAAGTTCGTAATGCTGTTGAGAGTAATCCATTAGCTGATTTATAATTTTTAATATTTTCTTGTAATATATATAACGAAGGTCTTAAGTTTCAAGACCTTCGTTTCACTTCGCATTAGTTAGAATCTTAACATTGTATTGAGAGAGCTGCTGGAATAGTAGCATAGGAATAATCTTTTGTTATTCGTTTTTTTAAGTTTTCTATACCTCCTCCACGAAGCACTCTTTGGGGTGTCGTCACATAACTATACTTTTCTTGCGTCCATTTATGATAAGCTATCAAACTTTTATCAAGTTTGAATCCACTTACCTCTATCCACTTTATCAAAGAATCCCATTCTGCCCCATATAAAAGGTGAGTTTTTACAGTACCCTCTGGTCTAGTATCCATACTTGCTGCAATTGCCTTAGCTTCAAGATAATTACTTATTTTATATGGATTTTCTGTGTCGACAGCCTGTGGTTTTTTTGTCTCAGGATTTATGGATATGGGATATTCAAAAATATAAATTCCTCCAAACCTTCGGCAATTTATAATTTGATCGAAGATTTCCCCATTCATGGGGTCAGAAAAATTCTCAGTGTAATAATATTGGTTCTGTTCCGGATATCTCCTTCCGAACTTCTCAGTAAAGTGAACATTATCCAGACTTCCATCTGCATCCAAACTTTCCACAGGAAGCCAGAATGCTGTACTTCCATCGGAAATTCGTCTGATTTTCCATCCCTCATACTTTTTACCACTTAGATATTCATACCCATCAGGAATGGGTGGTTTTTGATAAACATGAACGCAATCTTCACTATTTATCTTCAACGTTCCACTTATTCCCTCTTCTGTAACAAAGTTGATACCTTCTAATGCTTCATTCCGATTATTCATTGTCCCTTCCTCCTTTTGAATATTTAAAATCGGTTTATCAGTTTGTGCAAATTTACACTTATGTTAATTATAGCATATTTTATATATTTTTTCAATACTACTAACAAATGGTATTGCGTTTAACCTGTTCCACATATTAGGCAAAAAATTTTTTAGATACTTGGAATTTTTATTTTTTGTCCTACTTCTAAATTTCCATTTCCTATGTTATTTAATTGCTTAATCTCATACATAACTTCTCTTATATCTTTATTTTTATAGTATTCATTGTTATTTACTTGATTTTGGGCTATTGACCATAAGGTATCACCACTTATAATATAATCTTCTTTATAGGTTATTTCTGTTTTAGAATAGGTATTACCTAAAAGTAATAACCCAAGGATAACTACTCCTAATACTATAATAATACTTCTTATAAATTTTGATTTGTTTACGATTTTAATTTTCATATAATTATCTCCTTTTTAGAATGTTTGTTCGTTGTTTAAGATAATTATATACGAACATTTTTTCTTTGTCAATAGTTTTTTTGAAAAAATGTTCGTATTTTTAAAATTTATTTTTCAAATACCTTTTTATAATATGGCTGTACCTCTGGTAGCAAGCTATCTAAGTAAATTATATTACCATCAATATCTTCTATTTTCATATTAGGAAAAGTTTGTATCATTTTTTTGTCGTCCCAATAGCTATCTACAAAATATCGAATAGATTCTTTTTGTTGCAATTTTTGGTAGTCCTCTTCCCTTCTTTTACTGTCCTTCATTTGAATATGATTTCGAATAGTAAGTCTTGTTATAAAAATGTCTTGTGCATAGCAGGTAAGAAGGCAATCCAAAGCTAAAAATAAAATTATAATAGATAGGATTGTTTTTGCTAGGTTAGGTGATATTTTTCCCTTTATTTTATCTAATATCTTATCTATAAAAGGATTAAATTTTTTAACTAAAAATATGGTTAAGATTCCCCAAAATACAGAGTATAATAAACAAACTCTGCCATTCACATTTAAGAGGTTATTGGTATAATCCCACCATTTAGCATGTAAAATTACTTCTACTAAGAAACTTGTTAGGTATTCTGTTATGGTTCCTATAGCATAGCCACCTAAAAACAAAGTAAAATTGTTTTTAGCAAAAAACTTAGAAGCTACTAAAATAATAACAGCCCCTACTCCATAAATTCCGTAAAAATGGACCATATAAAAAGCTTTGTCTACATTGCCATAATCCGGGTTGTTAAAATACCAAAAAGAGTTTCTATGATATAGCCTAAAAAACTATATACAATAAAGTAACTAAATAATCTCCATATACTATCATATTTTTGCTTCATAAATTTCTCCTTTTCTTACAACAGGATTGGACTAATTTGTTCCCCATCTAGTGCATATTCAATTGTCCTAATTAAGGACTCAAAATCAAATACAATGGATCTTGGTTTTGTGATAGGATTATCTTGCCTAAAAGGTACAAAATAGTAGTTTCTTCTATTTAATAGTCTTCCTAAATTTTCTGCATTGCCACTTAAGCCGTTATTCGTAGAAGGTGCAATTACTAAAGGAAAACCGGTTGCGTAAATGTGATTTGGCCGCCATGGTGGCTGGTGTATCAATAATATCACAAGCAAGTTTTGACATGGTGTTTCCGTGAACAAGGAGCAATTATCATAATGTCTGTCATTTTTTTTGGTCCAATTGGCTCGGCATCTTGAATGGTATGAATTATTTTTTTGCCAGTTATGTTCTCGATTTTTTCGATAAAATCTTTTGCTTTGCCAAATTTAGTATCCATAGAATAACTGTTATATGACATAACAGGAATAATTTCTGCACCTTTGTCAATCAGTTCTTTCATTTTAGGTATTGTTTTACTGAAGGTGCAAAAAGATCCTGTTAATACAAATCCTATTTTTTTGTTCTTTACTTCCAAAATTTACTTTAACCTCCTTTCATATTACTTTCTATATAATATGAAATTATGTAAAGATCGGAAGAGCACACGTCTGAACTCCAGTCACAATGCCTCAT
>CAMSQT010000023.1 GCA_947062645.1 uncultured Clostridium sp.
CTACACTCGATCCAACACTCTTTCCCTACACGAACGCTCTTCCGATCTATAATAACACATGGTGACACTAGAAACGAAGCAATTAGTAAAATGAAAAGAGCCTTAGAAGAAACAGTAATCGAAGGAGTAGACAGCAACGTAGACTTTTTGCTTAAAATTATTAAAAATCCAAACTTTATTCGAGGAAACTTTGACACCTCATTTATCGAAAAAGAAATTTTAAAATAAGCGATGTTTTTTGGGAGGAAAAATTATGATAGTAGATAAAATAAAAAAAAGAGAGCCAACTGCCAAAAGACAAGAAAATCAAGTAGACATCCAAGTTGGAAAATGGCTAAAATGTGATAAATGTAAAGAAATATTATATAAAGAAACTGTTAGAGAAAATGGTAGTATTTGTCCGAACTGTGGTGCTTACTTTAGAATGCACATCAATAAAAGACTAGAAAGTATTATAGACAAAGGAACTTATCAAAAATTTGATTTAGAGATTGATACCACGAATCCTTTAGGCTTAGAAGATTATCCCAAAAAAATAAAAGGACTAAGAGAAAAAACAGGAATTCAAGAAGCTGTAAGCTGTGGGACAGGTAAGATAAACCGGAGAAAAAGTGGTTATTTGTATAATGGATAGTGGTTTTTTAATGGGAAGCATGGGAGTGGTTGTTGGAGAAAAAATCACTTATGCCATAGAAAAAGCTATTGAAACGAAATTACCACTTATCATTTTCTGCGTATCTGGTGGAGCTAGGATGCAAGAAGGGATTATCTCTTTGATGCAGATGGCAAAGACAACAGCTGCCATTTCAAAATTAAATGAAGCAGGAGGCTTATATATATCCGTTTTAACCGATCCAACTTATGGAGGAGTTACTGCCTCTTTTGCTAGCATTGCTGATATTGTTCTTGCAGAGCCTGGGGCTATGATTCGGGTTTGCTCGGACAAAGAGTAATTCAGCAAACTATTGGAGAAAAACTGCCAGAAGGCTTTCAAACAGCAGAGTTTTTGCTAGAGCATGGATTTATTGATAAAATTGTGGAAAGAAAAGAATTGAAAGATACCTTACATAAATTAATTCAGTATCATAAATAGTGTTCTAATGGTAGAAAGGAGAGTTAAAAGAGTGAAGGAATTAACAGCATGGGAAAAAGTAGAAATAGCAAGAAGTCCAAAAAGAAAAACAGCTATGGATTATATAGAAGAAATTTTTGACGAGTTCATAGAGTTACATGGAGATAGATGCTTTAAAGATGATTCATCTATTGTTTGTGGTTTGGCAAAAATAGGAAAGCAGAACTATACTATTATTGCTGAGCAAAAAGGAAGAACGACAAAAGAGAATATAGAAAGAAACTTTGGGATGCCAAATCCAGAAGCTTATCGAAAAGCAATACGTTTTATGCGGCCAAGCTGAAAAATTTAATAGACCAGTAATTACTTTTATTGATACAAAAGGTGCATATCCAGGAATTGGAGCAGAAGAAAGAGGTCAACGGAGAAGCAATTGCAAGTTCTATGTTAAATTTAGCAAAATTAAAAGTGCCAGTAATTAGTATTGTAATTGGAGAGGGATCAAGTCGGTGGAGCCTTAGCTTTAGGAGTAGGAAATAAAGTATTAATGTTAGAAAATGCTATTTATTCCATTTTATCTCCAGAAGGATATGCCAGTATCCTATGGAAGGATGCTTCCAGAGCAAAAGAAGCAGCTGAAAAAATGAAATTAACAGCAAAAGATTTATACGAATTAAAAGTAATTGACAAAATTATAAAAGAGCCAAATGGTGACGAAATAGAAAGCTTTTTAAAGGTTTCTAAAAGTTTAAAAAAAGAAATCAAAAATACAATTGAACAAATGAAAGATATGACAGAAGAACAAATTGTGGAAAATAGGTATCAAAAGTTTAGAAATATAGGAGAATACCAATTTATTTAGGAGGAATGAAAAAATGATTTTAGAAGGAAAGAAAATCTTAATTATGGGAATTAGAAATAAGTGGAGTATTGCATTTGGAATTGCAAAATCAGCTTACGAAAAAGGAGCAAAACTAATTTTTACTTATATGGGAGAAGAAAATAAAGACAAAATAGAAGAATTAATAGCAGAGTTTAAGGGAAGCAAAGCTTATGTTTTAAATGGAGCATCAGAAGACGACGTAGTAAAAGAAGCTTTTACTAAAATAAAAGAAGAAAACGGAAAAGTAGATGGAATTGTACATGCTATTGCCCATGCGAATCCAGAAGAATTACACAATGATTTTATTTTAACAAGTAAAGAAGGATTTTCTCATGCTTGTGATGTTAGTAGTTATTCTTTTGTGTTAGTGGCAAGAATGGCAAAAGAATTAGACATGTTAAACGAAAAGGCAAGTTTAGTTACCTTAACTTACCATGGTTCTACAAAGGTAATTGATAATTATAATGTAATGGGAGTTGCCAAAGCAGCATTAGAAGCAAGTGTTAGATATTTGGCAGAAAACTTAGGAAGAGAAGGAATTCGTGTTAATGCAGTATCAGCAGGTCCAATCAAAACCTTATCAGCAAAAGGAATAAAGGACTTTGGAAAAGTTTTAACAGTAATTGAAGAAAAAGCACCATTACACCAAAATGTAACAACCCGGTCAAGTAGGAAATGTAGCAACATTTTTATTAAGCTCAATGGCTGATTGTGTTACTGGGCAAGTGATTTATGCGGATAACGGATATAATATCATGGGAATTTAAAAAGGGTCATGCACTTTTCATTTTTTGCTTACATACAATTAAGTTATGGAAGTAAAAAATGGAGGTGCATTTATTTTGCTATCACTTTGTATGACAGGAATACTAGGATTTTTAGAGTTCTTAAAATCCGCCGTATTTGTAGTTCGGATATATTCAAGGAGGGAATTTATTTCCTGAACCACTAACAGCAGAAGAAGAAAAAAATTGTTTAGAGCAAATGGCAAAAGGGGACGAAGAGGCAAGAAACATTTTAATAGAAAGGAACTTAAGACTGGTTGCCCATGTAGCCAAAAAATACAGCACAACAAAAGTAGATCAAGACGATTTAATATCCATTGGAACCGTTGGATTAATTAAAGGTATCAATAGTTTTAAAGTAGAAAAAGGAAATAAGCTATCTACCTATATATCACGCTGTATTGAAAATGAAATTTTGATGCACCTAAGAAGTATAAAAAAATTACGGAGCAGAGGTTTATTTAAATGAGCCAATAGGAAAAGATAAAGACGATAATGTAGTTACCTTACAAGAAGTCTTAGAAAATAATGAAAGAAACATAGAAGACGAAGTAGATATCAAAATGAAAATAAAGCTACTTTGCAAAAAAATGAAGGAGTTATTAAAAGATAGAGAAAGAACCATTTTAGAATTACGATTTGGACTTCGGTGGAAATAAGCCAAAAACACAAAATGAAATTGCTGGTATGATGGGGATTTCACGTTCTTATGTATCGGAACATTTTTATGACTAAAATTAATTTTTGATTTAAATTTTATTTTTATAATTCTATAATTTCTATTATTTTTATATTTTACTTAAGTAGTTTTGACTACTATGAAAAATATGTAAAATGAATACTTGTCCGAGTATAATTATTAACTTGGTAAATAATTACATAATTATTTACTGATGTTTTTCTTAATATTTTTGATTTATTGTATCTTTCTTCAATTGCTTTGTATCTTTCTGGCATAAACTTAAGAGATTTTATTTCATTAATAACCTTTTTATAAAATCTCTTTGCTGTTAATGGTTCTTTTAGCTTATGTTTAATATAGTATATAATTTCTTTGAATTCTTCCTTAAAAGTAGAAGTTGGAAGAACAGTATATTTATTATTTAATGTCATACTCTTCCTCCATTTCTGCACAGAATTCATCTAATGTTTGATAACGACCTTCTTCAACATCTTTTAGTGCTTGCTCAATTTTTTTATTAAGGTCTTTTTTAAATTCTTCAAAACTTTCATACTGTTTGTCAAAATGTTGTGACACTAGTCTTTCAATTCTCTCTTCTTCTGTTTCTTCAGCATCTTTTTTTAATTTTTCGTATGCTTCATCACATAAAACAACTAAGTCATTTGTTCCATTTCTAGTGATATACATTGGTTCTTTCGTTTCGTGGCAGATCTTAGATATTTCATTATAATTATTTCTTAAATCTGCACATGGTCTGATTAATGCCATTTTAAGCACCTCCTTGTTTATTATGTATAAATTATATCAAAATTATGATATGTTTGCAAGAAAAATTTGAAAATCTTTGGAAAAATTCTTACTACTATGAAAAATTTTTTTAGTTTATTTTTCTTGCAAACTTTTAAATTTGAAATAAATATATATTTTTTTATCTTTATCAATTTCAATTTTATCAACTAAATCACATAAAATCTCTCTATTAATTTGTTTTAAATTTTGAAATTTAGTAACTATTTTTTTTACTAATTTATCTTCATTTACAATATTTTTTTTAATATGTAGTTTCATTTCTTCAATTTTCTTTTGCAAATTTTCTTTTTCTAGTTTCTTTCTTTGGTAAATTCTAATAAAATCATCTTCAGTAATAATACCTGAAAGTTTATCATCATAAATGTTGTCTATTTCTAAGGAAATTTTATTAATTTTTGTTTCATACTCTTGTATCTCTTTTTTAGGAGATATACTTTTTTTCTTTTCTTCTATTTTTGTTTTTGTTACCTTTATCAAATTATCTTTATCAGAAAAATTGTTTAAGATTGATATAATTTTATTATTTACTTCTTTTTCTACAATATCCATTCTAATGTTGTGAGAAGTACAAAGCCCAAGTTTTGCATTTGCTGTATATGTACTACATCTAAAATAATACACTTTCCCTTCTGCAAGTTCTCGAGGTGAACAGCCAACTTTTTTTCCACATTCGTGACAGTGTACAAATCCTTTTAGTAAATAGTCGTGTGTTTTTATTCTTGTCTGTTTTCTTTTTTCTATCATTTCTCTTACTTTATAAAAAGTTTCTTTGTCAATAATAGGCTCATGTGTATTTTCTACAATTTTCCATTGCTCTTTTGGTAGTCTAATATTAATTTTTGATTTATAGTTTATTTTTTTCATTCTTCCTTGTACCATATTTCCTATATAGACTTCATTTAAAAGTATTTCTCGAATTCTTGTATCTGCCCAATAGTCAGATACTTTCGTTATTTTGTGTCCTTTAGAAATAGCATATTGTGAAGGTGTAGGAATTTTGTCTATACTCAAATCTTGTGCAATAGCTCGACATGTTTTTCCACTTTTTGCTTCATTAAATATCCTTTCTATTATAGGTCTTACTTCTTCATCTATTATTATTTTGTTGCTTGTTTCTTTACTACATTTGTAACCATATGATGCTTTTCCTCCTATGAATAAACCTAATTCTTGCTTGTTGTGTTTTACACTTTTTATTTTTGATGATATATCTTTTGCATACATATCATTTAGTATTGCTTTAAAAGGAGTTATATCATTGTTTGTACTTTCTATTCCTGTGTCAACATTGTCTAGTATAGATATATACCTTACTCTGTTTTCTGGAAAATATTTTTCAAGATAGAAACCTGTTTGTATATAATCACGTCCAAGTCTGGATAGATCTTTTGTAATTACCATATTTATTTTTTTACTTTGAATATCTTCTAACATCTTTTTGAATGATGGTCTATCAAACGTCGTTCCGACTTATACCATCATCCACATATTCATTAACAATAGTTAGTCTTTGACTCTTGGCAAACCTTGTGAGCAAACTTCTTTGATTTGTAATACTTTCTGATTCGCCTGGTTTCATATCTTCTTTTGATAATCTGATATATAATGCTACTTTGTAGTCTATGGGATTTGAAATATTTAAGTTGTTCAAAATACCTCCTTTTCCCCCATAAATTTATATTACAACTTTATTATATAATACTTAAAAAGAATAAGCGAACCTATGTCTTAAATTCCTTATTTAGTTCATTTTCTACGAATTCTGAATAGATTTTAAGTATTATATCTTGTATGTTGTTTTTATTTTCATTATATATACAGATTAAATTATTATTTTTTTCCATATAAATTTCCCCCTTTTTAATATATATGTAAAATATAGCCAGACAGAAGTGTCTTTAAATGTTTTATGATTAATTATGGTATTTAATACTAATAGCAAAAGTTCAATTTGTATACCTATATATAAAAGCAAATGAAAAAATAAAAAACCCCCCATTAAAAATAAAAGATTTTATTTTGGGAAGGTATTATATAATAACTTATCTGTTAGAGCAGGAATAGATGTGTCCACACATCAGCTCAACAACTTAAAAGCAAAGCTTTTAACAGGTATCCATTTCTCCAACATATTGTCCATACTGGATACAAAAAATTTTGATGGTGTTCATAGTGAACAGTATAAAAATAACTCCATTATTATTTTTTACATTTATATTTGCAATTTTTTTCTAAATAGCTAAAAAATATATTTTTTTGTGTTATACTATTTACAACCAAAAAACAATTAATAAGAATTAAAAGGAGAAATATATGTGGTTATATCTAAGCTTATCTTCGGCAATACTTAGTGGTTTTTCAACTATTGTAATGAAAAAATGTTCTAAAAATAATTTATCAATAAGACTATCTTTATTAGGATTATTAATTGGAAATATTGCTTATGTACTAATAGGTGCTTTTACAACAGATGTAGTGCAAAATTTTAATATTGAAAATTTAATAAAAATAGCACCTCTTTCAATAATTCAATCAATCGGATATATATGTGCAATTTTGTCAATTAAATATGCAAATATATCAACAGTTTCACCAATAAGAAAAGGAAATACTGTAATAACTTTGCTTTTAGGTGTGTTATTATTAAAAGAAAATTTCACTGTTATTCACTTAATTGCTTCGACAGTCTTAATAATACTAACAATATTGTTAGCAAAATCTAAAAATGGAAAAAGCAATATATCAGAAAATAAAGGCATTTTGTACGCGTATGGTTTTGTATTGTTTAATGGAATTGCAGGATTTTTAAATAAAGTATATATAAATATATTTGGCAATCCATTAGTTGTTGTATTTTATTATGGATTAGTAATTATAATTGGTGTAATATTATATTGTTTATTTACTCGAAAGTGGAACTATATAGATATAAAATCAGTTAATTATAAAGGCTTATTCTTACTTCATTCTGCAATGGATTTAGGAGCAAATCTATGTAATAGATTTAGCTTAATAAATGGACAAGTATCAACTGTGTCTGTTATTACATCAAGTTCAATAGTAATAACTATACTTGCATCAAGATTTATATTAAAGGAAAAGATAACTTGGAAAAAATATTTAATGATATTAGGAATATTTATATGCGTTCTAATTCTTTCTTTAATAAAATAATTGTTCTATAATACATAGATTAATTAGTGCAAAAATAGATACCTCTTGAAAGTATCTATTTTTTGTGTAATATTTAACTTATGGGATACTTTAGTCATAACCATGTAGCTATGTATCTAGAATCGAAACCAAGGCGATTGAAAAATTAGCACAGGAAATAAAAGAGTAACAAAATTATAACAAAGCAGAATTAAGTTCGTACAATAAGTTGACTTAATTCTGTTTCATTGATAAAATACAAGTGTAAAAATAAGTATACTATTAATTGAAATAGCAAATAATACTACAAAAGAAAGCAGGAATTATTATGAAAAATATAGTAAATTTAAGAAAACAAGAAAAAGCAATAACCTTAATTGCCTTAGTAATAACCATAATTATCTTATTAATCTTAGCAGGAGTAACCATTGCAATGCTAACAGGAGAAAACGGAATCTTGCGGAAAAGTAGAAGAATCAAAAATAGTAACCGAAGAAAAACAAGCAGAAGAAAGATTAAAGTTAGTACTATTAGAACTACAAGCTGATAAACAAACCGATGCAACCTATAATGAAGATACTTATATTACTAGTAAAATTGCTAATCAAGAAGGAATGATTTTTTTAACAAATGATATTGTATCCGTCGATGGTTGGAAATTTGCAATCGATAGAAGTGTTCCTAAAATAGGACAAAGCTTGGGAAAAGAGGACTTGAATACCGACATTCAAATAGAAGCAACTAGCAAAATAAGTGATGATTATACCAAATCGACTATCACTTTAGAAATATTCTATAAAGAAATAGCAAGTGTCACTATAAATGGAGAAAACTTAGAAATACCAGAAAAAACAGATGAAAAATATGCTTTAAAAAAAGAAGTAACAGATAATGGAGAGTATGAAGTTATCGTAAAAGATAAAGAAGGAAAATACAATCGAAAAATTGTTAAAATTAGTGACATTACGGAGGATTTAGACATTTGGAACAAGGCAGATATGGAAAGCTTTCGCGACAAAGTAAATAGTGGAAGAACTTTTAAAGGAAAACCGTACGTTTAATGGATAATATTGATTTACAAGGTTCAGAAACGAATCAATGGATAGCAATTAAAAATTTTCAAGGTACATTTGAAGGGAATTATCACACAATTGACCATTTATATATAAAAAGTGATGAACAAAGAAATCAAGGGCTATTTTCAAGGATACCAGCTACGACAACCATTCAGAATTTAATTATGAAAAATGTATATGTTTATAATAATTGGAATAATTGTAGTACGGCAGGAGATGGACCTATAACAGGTGGAATAGTAGGAGATGCTTCAGGAGAAATATATAATTGTGGGGTAGAAAGCGGAGAAATCATATCAGTAAAGGCAAAATATAAGAGTGGTTTGCTAGAATATGCTAAAGCAAGTGGGATTTCAGGATTTTCAACTGGAATAATAGATTGTTGTTATAATAAAGCAACTATAAAAGCAGAAGTAGAATATAAAGAAAATGATGCAGCACAAGCTGGAGGGATTACATGCTCCTATAATGGTATAGTTTCAAACTGCTACAATAGAGGAGAAGTAATAACAAATGGACCTTGGGTATATATTGGTGGCATTAGTCCTTATATACAAGAAAAGGGGAAAGTGGAAAATTGTTATAGTATTGGAAAAATAACACATAATGCGACTATAAGAACTATGGCAGGAGAAATAACAGGACAAATAAATTCGGGAGGGATTCAAAATAATAATTATACAGGTCTTACAACAGCCCAAAAACTAGGAATTGAAAAATGGCAAGAAGATCCAAAAGACCCAAATGGTTATCCAATTTTAAAATGGCAAATCAATCAAAAAACACCATAAAAATGCTTGAAAAATTTTCCAACCTATGTTATGATAGAAAGAAAACAAAGGAAGGAAACAAATAAAAAATGGCAACCATAGAAGATTTTGAAAAAATAGAAATAAGAGTAGGAACCATAATAGAAGCTACCATCAATAAAAAAGCCAAAAAACCAGCCTACAAACTGAAAATAGACTTTGGAGAAGAATTAGGCATCAAAACATCATCAGCACAAATTACAAAATGTTATGAAACAGAAGACTTAATCGGAAAACAAATTGTAGCAGTTGTAAACTTTCCACCAAGACAAATAGCGGATGTAAAAAGCGAAGTATTAGTATTAGGAAGCGATTCTAAACAAGGGATTGTATTACTAAGACCTACTTTGCAAGTAGAAAATGGGGACAAAATTTGTTAAAAGGTAGGAAATAAAATGAAAAGAACGAAATTAAAAGATAGAATATTGCCAAAATACACCAAAGGAGAAGAAATCTTTAATATGACATCCCATATTATAGGAGCCGTTTTAGGAATTGTTGCAACTGTTTTATGTGTAGTATTTGCAGCCATTCACAAAAACGTGTATGGGGTAATTAGTGGTTCAATTTATGGTGTAACCATGATATTGTTATATACGATGTCTAGTATTTATCATGGTTTAAATCCTAAATTCACCTCTAAAAAAGTATTTCAAATATTAGATCATTGTTCTATTTTTTTATTAATAGCAGGATCATATACACCATTTGCCTTATGTGCAATTAGAAGTGTAGATAGTTTTATGGGATGGCTTATATTTGGCGTAATTTGGTCTTTAGCAATTTTAGGAATTGTCTTAAATTCCATAGACATCAAAAAATTTAAGAAATTTTCCATGATATGCTATCTATTAATGGGTTGGTGTATTATTATAAAGGCAGGCATGCTACCAGAATTGCTAACTTTAAATGGCTTTATTTTATTAGTAGCAGGAGGAATTGCTTACACAATAGGGGCTGTTATTTATGGCGTAGGAAAGAAACATAAATATTTCCATTCCATCTTTCACTTGTTTATTTTGTTAGGTAGCTTTTTACAATTTATGTGCATTTTATTATATGTCATGTAAAATCAAAGATTGGAAAAAATTAGAAGGAATTTCATATGATTTTTACTTGCAAACAAAAACTAAATATGATAAAATAAAAATAATTAAATAAGAAAAATAAATTTTCCCTGCATAGTGCGTATAGGCAGAATTTTTAGAACCAACACAGATAAAGAGGGGCTGAACTCTCAAATATGGCGTGCAAGCTCACCAAAAATTAGAAGTGAGAAGCCCAGAAGTATTTAGGTAGGCACCCACCTGTTTTTGGGAACAGGTCCTTAAAAATTCATGGCAGCTGACGGCTAAGGCGGGGCTTTTTTTGTTTAAGAATTTTGGACAAACTTTGTTTGTGAAAGAAATAGTAATATATAGGGCAGGTGATTAAGTTGAAACTTACTTGCCTTTTATGATATAATCCAAACACAAGATAGTAATTTGTAAA
>CAMSQT010000024.1 GCA_947062645.1 uncultured Clostridium sp.
GAGAAGAGCGAGCTAAGTTAGGTCACATGCTTGAAAAAGAAGATAGCACAGTCGTGGTGGCCCAAAAATTGGGTCAAATAAAAAAGAAAAGGGAAAAGAATAAAAAATTATTTTTCACATATAATCAATCCTTTCTAATAATTATTTGTTATCTTTAAAATAAGGTAACATAAGAGTTTTTTTAGGAGGAAAAATCTTCGTTCCATTTGACAAAAAAGTAAGAGCCGAAAAAGTTTCCAAACTTTGTGTAAAAAAATTACTTTCAAAAACATATTCGTTATGCAAAGAAGAATTATAAGTTTCTGTAATATTCGAATTTTGAGCGTTTAAAGTATTAGTAAGATAACTAAAATTAGTTTGTTTAGCACTTTCAGCAATACTTTTGGAAACCCTTTGCTTTTCCTCTTTTCCTAACTGTTTTTGAGCCTCTTCAATTGTAAAAATATCATCTGTACGAAACCAAATCTTATTAATCAAATTTTGTAAAATAACTTTAACATCAGAATCATTTTTTAAAGTAGACATTAAAGAAGAATAACTTTGCGTACTTACCAAATTAATGCACTTTGCTTCACGACTTAAAGAAAAAAACTCACCATCTGTTTTTGTTACATACTTATCATACTCATCACAAATAAAAGCACTTGTCCTAACGAAAGAAGAAGACAAACTAGATATAATTTCTGTTTGAAAATCTAACTTTAAATAAGCAGAAAGAATCTTAGACAAAGAAGAATATTCTGCAATATTCATATCTAAAACAACAATCTTTCCCTTTTTTAGAACCTCAGAAAAACCAGTAAAAGAAAGCTTATTCTTTGACGCACAAAATGTGGACATAACATCGAAATCGGTAACAAAAAAATTCGTAATGCGAGTAATTTCGGAAACCAAAATACCCTTTGTACGAGAATCCAAATTTTCAAATTCCTTTTGAAAAAAATTCAAACTAGCATTTAATTCATAAATTTGAGAATGAGATAACTTAGAAGAAATAAACAAATTCCTTAAAATTCCAATCTTTTCTTTGTAATAATTATTATCAGTAATTAACTTATGAAGTTCTAAAAATGTAACATAATTATCATTATAAATCCTACAAAGCTTGATAGCCTCTGCCAATACCTGTTCAGCCTTATCAATCCAGTAACTTTCCGAATTATTTTCTGAAAAAAGCAATAAAATTGTCTTCAATCGATTTGCCAAAACCTGAGGTTTTAAATTAGGTTTATGTAAAGGATTATAAAAAACATTAGACGCTAAGCCAATCACAATCAAATCTTTTTCGAGTTGATAATCCTTGGCATACTTTAAAACTTGCTTATAAAAATTTCCTTTCACATCTAAAATAAGCATACCAATCTTTTGATTTGGATTATGAAAATTAAATTCCATTAGCTGTTTGGTAAAAGGATACATTGCGCTAGACGTTTTCCCGAGAGCCTATGGTACCAGTAATCAAAAAGTTTTGATAAAGACCGTGATTCTGGCAGATAAATCTTTCTATGGTTCAAATCTTCTCCAATTAATAAACACAAATCTTGCGGTTTAGGAACAAACTTCGTTATCGGATCAGATAAATTATTAGAGTTTTCTTTAAAAAATGAAAATCTCATTAAAAATCTAACATAAATAAAATGGGCGATCACTAAGTAAGAAAATAAACAGCAAAAAACATATAAAAGTTTTATCAATTTCCACAATTCTGGATTCTTGGAGCAAATATCAAAGGGATGCAAACCATAAGTAATAATTACCTCATTTGCAGTAAAAAGGGGAGAAAACCAACAAAAGGTAACATAAACAGATATAGTGGTTAAAAAAAATACAAAGACAAATTCTTTAAAATAGCGTAAAATACTAAAAAACCTCCTTTAAAATGATTTCTTTTTAATTTTCAATTTGGCTCCTTGTTTGTTATGAAAAAAAATGATATCAAAAAATGTATAAAGTGAATATAAAGTAATGAAAAGATAAATAATAAAAGTAATAAAAAATAAATCAATTAACTTTGTGATACTGTCACCACCTTTCGTAAAGATATATTAGAAATAGATTTTCTATCAATTATGGTAACAAATAAAAAAATCTTATTTCTAAATTTTTACAATCATACAACATTTTTTTTTATTTGTCTATACTTTTTTTAAAATTTATGATAAAATTTTAAAAAACCACAAAAGGAGGAAATCAAAAATGAAATTTAACAAAGACACCAAAATAGGAGAAATCTTAGAAAAAGCACCTGAAAAAGCTGAAATTTTACTAGAAATGGGAATGCATTGCCTAGGATGTCCTGCATCACAAATGGAAACATTAGAAGAAGCATGTGCCGTTCACGGAATTGACGTAGAAGAAATCGTTCAAAAATTAAATGCCTAAGAAAACCTTAAAAAAATTAAAAATCATTAAGAAAATAATGCAAATGAAGTGAAAAATCACAAAAATTCACAAAAAAGACAAAAAATTTTTACAAATGTATTGACTTTTTCTTAAAAGCATAGTAAAATATAAAAGCGTTGTACATAAAACAACGCAAAATGTGGGCTATTAGCTCAGGTGGTAGAGCACTTGACTTTTAATCAAGTTGTCCCGCGTTCGAGTCGCGGATAGCTCACCAAAAGAACTAAATAATTACCAAAAAATTATTTAGTTCTTTACTTTAAGGCCCGTTGGTCAAGCGGTTAAGACACCGCCCTTTCACGGCGGAGACATGGGTTCGATTCCCGTACGGGTCACCAACTAAAAAATACATATATATCATATAAAAAATAGATGCCACTTTAGCTCAGCTGGCCAGAGCACCGCACTTGTAATGCGGGGGTCCCCAGTTCGAATCTGGGAAGTGGCTCCAATATTGTCAGTAGTCTTGAAATAGTCTTGATTGCTGGCTTTTAAACTTTTTATTATGAGAAAACTACTATCTACCATAAATAAACCTCTGCATGTTCTTGTAAGTCTACAAGAACAGACAATCCATAAAATGATATTTTAAATATCATATACATCTATTTTAGTAATAATAGGATATTCGTTATCAATACTTTTCTCGCTTATATAGAGAGTTATCATATAATGTTCACATATATCTTGAATTGTTGATATAGATAATCCTTTTCCTTTTGGATAAAAATTTGTATCATTATTGATGATAAACTCTAATTCATATTTATCTCTATTTTCCATTGTTTTTCCAAAATATTCAGAAGTTGAATCTTCCATTTCAATTTTGGCAATATAATATTCGTTCATATCTCTTATTGATATTATTTTAGTTGGTACAAATAGAATTATAGTAGAAGTATCTACTATATTTTTTAAACTCTCCTTAATTAATTCTTGACCAGTAATATTTCTAATAATTTGTTTATTATAAAAATAATCTCCAACTTTTATACCATAAACAGTAAGACTTTCTTTTGTTCTAAAATTAACAAAATTAGTTGATTTCCAATCAATTTCTACTAATTTTATATCCATATTCTCTTTTTGTATCTTTAAATATTTATCAGTAACATCTATAATTTTTCCAGAAAGATTCTCACCTGATACAACTTCATAATTTTCTTGAAAAGAAGTATCTAATACCTCTGTTTGATAAAGTTCTTCAATTTTTGTATAAGTTATATTTTTTTCATTGTTTTCCCACCATTTATAATTATTGTTTACTATATTTCTAACCAAATTAAATTCTTCACAAATATTTGTATTCATACATATATGTTCACTTACATATTCTTTCTCATTTTCTGTTATATTTATTAAAGTAAATGGTAATTTAGAATTTATGTTAGTTTTAAAAAATATGTAACAACTTGATTCATGCCTAAACGGATATTGATATGCTATCTTGGTTATTTCAATATTATCACTCTCTTTAACAGTATAAATATCTGAATTTAAAAATGTTATTAGCGTATTTCTATCTTCATTTGTTAAAGTTTTATTAGTATTTTCAAAATTAATAACGAAATATTCATTTGCCAAAAATGATGGCATTTTTATCTTTCTAAAAATTATAAAAGCAATCAATAGAATAAATATTATTAATATAAAAACAATTAATATTTTTTTTGACTTCTTTTTCATTTTATACATTACACCCCCTAAATCACCCAGCCACCATTTACACTAATAACCTGTCCTGTCGTAAAAGAATCTTCAGCAAGCCACAACACACACTTAGCAATATCATAAGGAGTACCCATTTTACCGTAAAGGCGTCTCATCCTCCAAATCCCTAAGCTCTTCAGCCGTAAGATTAGCATTCATATCAGTTGCAATCAAACCGGGGAGCCACACTATTAACGCGAATCTTAGAAGGACCGAAGTTCCTTTGCAAGAGACTTCGTCAACCCATCCATACCGAGCCTTAGAAATCGAATACAAAACCTCCATAGAAGCGCCACAAATCCCCCAAATAGAAGAAACATTAATAATAAGCCCTTGTTTTTGATGTACCATAGAAGGAATAACCTCTTGAGACATCGCAAAAGCAGAATATAAATTCGTATCCATCACACGCTTCCAATCCTCATCCGTTTCATCCACAAACATCTTATACTCACTAATTCCAGCATTATTAACCAAAATATCAATCTTATGATACTTTTCCAAAGCAAAAGAAGCCAAAGCCTTTGCACCATCCCTAGTCGAAACATCAGCTTGTACCAAATCCAAAGAAAGCCCTTCTTTTTCTAGTTCTTCTCTTAACGAAAAAGCTTCTTTCTTAGACTGATTATAATTTGCTACTACCCCAAAACCATTTTTAGCAAGTTGTTTTGCAATCTCTCTTCCAATACCTCTAGAAGCACCTGTAACAATGGCAACCTTTTTCATAAAACCATTCCCTTCTTAAAATTTAACTAACACCATTATAATAGCAAAAAAACACAAATGCAAGCTTTCATTGACAAACTGCAAGCACAAACTGATAGAAAAAGCAAACCAAATATGATACAATAAACTTATAATAAAAAATAAAGAAGGTGATACCAATGAAATTAAATGAAAAACTAATCAAAATAAGAAAAGAAAAAGGACTATCCCAAGAAGAGTTTGGAAACCAAATCAATGTATCAAGACAAGCCGTATCTAAATGGGAAACAGGAGAAACAACGCCAGACATCAAGAAAATAAAAGAAATTGTACAAAAATTCAACGTAACCTATGAATACCTACTAAACGACGAAATCGAAAACAAAGAAGAAAAGCAAGAAAAAAGTGAACCAATCAAAAAAGGAAGTAAAAAAACCATCCTAAAAATAGCACTCATTATACTACTACTATATGGAATCACAAGTATCTATAAATTTGTAGCCTTTTACACTTTTTACAAAAAAGCAGATAGTTTCCAAGAAGAAAACTATAGTATGTTTATGGAAATGAAAAGTAGTGATAATAGCATAAGACCAATCACCCATACAACCACTAAAGTAGGTAACAAAAAAATAGAAACTGATCTCATACAAGGAGACGAAACATCCCCAAAGCCAAAACACATTACTTACACCGATTTTAACCAAAAAATATGTTATCAGTTAAGCTATGATTCTAGCCAAAACGCTTATACCTACCATGATAGAACAAAAGACATGGTAAACGAGCAAGAAAAAGAAGAACTATTTAAAAACCATAATCTAATAAAAAACCAAACCTTAGAAAATATACCATCAGGATTGAAAGAAATACTACTAGCATCTCTAGACCCAAGATACTATCAAGTATCAATACGAAATCGTTACTATAAAACAATTTCTATTACCGATGACGCCAAAACAAAAGTACAACTAAACAAAGACTATCTAATAGAAGAAAGCAATATCAAATTAGAAAACCAAAACAGAATCATTACTACTAACTATAGCTATGACTATGTACAAGACCATTTTAAAGAACTAAAAAACCCAATCGAAAGTTTACCTTTGCATCCATAAAAAAATAATTGGAAGCTATAAGCTTCCATTATTTTTTTTATTAATTTGTTTCGGTTTTATTTAACTTTCTTTTATAATTTCCAGAAATAATTTTTGGAAGGTAAGTAATAATCTTATAAACAGCTAAACGAACCTTCTTACTCCATAAATAAGATCTTCTTAACTTTTTAGCAGATCCCAAAGAAACAGGTTCATCTTCTAAAACAAGTAGTTCGGTTTGAACTTTTTCTAAAGGGAAAATATAATTTTGACCATCATTATTATCCCAAAGTTCATTACCATCATTAAAACAGAAGTTGAAAGTATCACCTTCACCCAAAGTAATTTCAGCTTGAAAACCTAAATCGGTTTTTTCCATTTCAGTATCAGTTACATTCTCCCAATTTAAACCAAAACCATAGTGAATAGAAACTTTTTCCACATTTTCTTGAAAAAGTTTTCCGGTATAAGAGATCTTAACTGTACTATTTTCAACTAATTTATCAGTATTGAAAAAAATATTTTTTGTTAATTCCATTCCTAATTCTCTCCTTATTTATCTTTTGCTTTTTACATTATAATATTAATTTTTACAATGTTCAAGTATTTTTGTCAAAAAAATCAAAAAAACCGAAAAAAATTGTCAAAAAGGAATAATAAATTAAAAAAAGCATAAAATGAAAAGACACAAAAATTTAAATTAGCTAGTTGTCAAAAAAAGCAGAATGTGATAAGATTTAAGAAGAATAAAAAAAAGGGGAAAACAAAATGAAGGGATTAGTAAAAGAAAACTTGGAGGAAAATAAAATGAAAAACCAAGAAGAAAAAAAGCAAAAGGATGTAGAAAAGAACGAAAATAGCGAAGAAAAACAACAAAAAAAATTCGAAAAAGCAAAAGGAAAACCAAAAAAAGTAAAAAAAGAAGTAGAAGCAATGGGAGAATCGAAAAAAAGAAAATGGGTAATACCAGCTATTAGTGGTGCAATCGTCTTAATTATACTACTATTTTGCTCAACCATTTTTGCCCTAGTAAACATAGGAAGCGAAAAAATAATAAGTGGTATCACCATTTCAGGAATAGAAGTATCTGGACTTACCAAAGAAGAAGCCAAAGAAAAAATAAATACCATCTATCAAGAAAAAAAAGAAAAAGAAATCCAGTTACAATACCAAGACTATGAAACTACCCTAAATCCAACCCTAATGGAAGTAAATTATGAAGTAGAAAAAGCAGTAGAAGAAGCGTATCTAATAGGAAAAGGAAGTAACATTTTTGTCAACAATTACAACATACTATTTACCCTAATTAGCAAAAAAAATATAGAAGTGAATATGATTTTAAATGAAGATGTAGCAAAACAGTCTATAAATGACTTAGGCGTAAACCTACCAGGCGTTTTAATTGAATCTAGTTATGCAGTAGAAGAAGACCAACTAATTATCACAAAAGGAAAAGCAGGAATCGTAGTAAAAACCGAAGAACTATTAAGCCAAGTAAAAGAAAACTTAAAAGATAATACCAAACAAGAAAACAATCTCTTAATACCAGTTGAAGAAAAAGAACCAGAGCCAATCGATATCGAAAAAATCCATCAAGAAGTATACAAAGAAGCAAAAGATGCTTACTACACAAAAGAACCATTTGCCATCTATCCAGAAGTAGAAGGAATTGACTTTGACGTAGAAGCGGCAAAAGAACTATTAAAAGAAGAAAAAGAAGAATACATCATAAAACTAACAATCACCAAGCCAAAAATAACCATTGATAAAATAGGAACAGAAGCTTTTCCAGATCAACTTGCAACCTTTACTACCAGATATGACGTAAGCGATGTCGACAGAAGCACCAATTTGCAAATTGCCTGTCAAAAAATCAATGGAAAAGTAGTGTTAGCAGGAGAAACCTTCTCTTACAACAAAGCCTTAGGGCCAAGAACAGCAGCAGCAGGCTATAGGAATGGAAAAATCTACGAAGGAGGAGAAGTTGTAGATGGAATAGGAGGAGGAATTTGTCAAATATCTTCTACCTTATATAACACAGTATTAATGTCTAACCTAGAAATAGTAGAAAGAAGAAATCATCAATTTGTAACTTCTTACCTACCAGCAGGAAGAGATGCAACCGTTGTATATGGCGTTATTGACTTTAAATTTAAAAATACGAGAGAATATCCTGTAAGAATCGTAGCATCAGCAAGAAATGGAATAGCAACCATATCTATGTATGGAATAAAAGAAGAAAACGAATACACCTTTAGCTTTAACACAAAAACAATAGCATCAATTCCAATGAGTACCAGATACGAAGAAGATGCAAACCTACCAATAGGAGAAGAAAAAATAAAACAAAAAGGACATAATGGAATGAAAACGGAAACCTACATAACCAAAATGCTAAATGGAAAAGCCGTATCAACCACATTACTTTCAAAAGATACCTATGATGCTATGACAAGAATTATCATAAAAGGAACAAATGCTACAGAGGTGCCAGTACCAGAAGCTACACCAATTCAAACACCAGAAGCTACACCACCTCCAAGTACAGAAACACCAATTACACCGCCAGAGCAACCAGTAACACCAGAAGAACCAGTTAAACAATAAAAAAATCCCTAGCTATAAGCAAGCTAGGGATTTTATGAAAATTACACTTGACAAGAAAAGCAAAAGGTACTATAATGAGTAAAGCTAAAAAGTTAAAATGGCTCATTAGCTCAGTTGGTAGAGCAACAGACTCTTAATCTGGAGGTCCTCGGTTCGAACCCGAGATGAGTCACCAAATAATTAAAATTTATGAAGTTAAATCTATCTCTTTAAGCTTACAATTAGCAATTTCGTCCAAAACAGACTTATGAATCACATCTGTTAATACATGTTCCAAAACATTATTTGTTTCCTCTTTATGCTTTCCTAAACTATTTTTTGTAAAATCAACCAAATCAGGACAAGCTTCACAATTAGAAGGCTCACAAAGCCATGATTCCAAAGAAGAAGCATCTTGCATAATAAGACTTTGAATAAAATCCTTCTTTTCTGGTTCTAAAGTAATATCTGCTATTTCTAACTTTGAAAATAACAAATCAACATATTTTAATTGTTCTTTGCTATAAGGAGAAAAATTCAACTGTCTAAAAATAGGATTTACATCATCTAAACAAGTCACCAATCCATTATCCTTAATTCCTACATAAATGGCAACCATTGCATTAATACCTCTAAGTGCATTTTCCTCTTGCATAGCTTTTTTTGTATATCCCTTATATTCAAAGCCATTTTGTTCCATAACAACCTTCATAGTTTCTTGTGCTTCTTTATCTTTCCAAGAATCATAAGCAATTGTATTTTCTGGTTCTTCTACACGATAACCTAACAATTTCATAAGAATATGAGAAGCACCTTCTAAATCCTTACTTTCCCACTCTAAAATATTGTACAAAGCTAATTTAGGATTATTTCTTCTTAATTCCTCTGTCTTCCCTTTAGGACATAAAACATAACAATTCTTAGTAAGATTTACTCCGCCCATTGTATAAGAATTTCCCGGACTAACGCCTCCAATTAATTCTTTAGGAACATCCGAAAAAGGAATCATAACAGTATACTCACAATCTTTCCAACTTCCAGCTTGTAATTCATGATTCATGGTATATTGCAAAGAATTCTTTTTATATTCACAAGGAAATTCATATAATCTTCCATTAAAAGGATAACGAATGGAATCTTTTTCATCTTCTGCAATTGATTTTAACCTATTATCAGTAGGCATCCTATCAGTTCTATGAACTAATATAAAATCTTGTAATCCAGTATAGTTTTTTTGAGGATTTTCAATATCATCAGCTTTTTCTAAAAAAATAGGTTGATTTTCTTTGTGAAGAAGTTGAAGAGCAGTTTTAAAATCAATTGATAAATCGGAGAGATTTCTAGAATTCATTACCTGCTCATACTGGTTATAAATTTCTCGAAGTTGTTCATCTCTTTTAGTTTTAGTATGATTTAATTCTTCTTTTTCACTTAACAATTTTTGTAACTTATCTTCTAACATTTTTTGTTTTTCTTGTTTCAATTTTCTATCATAAAAAAAGGAAAACAACTTTTGCTTTAAATCCTTTTTACAAGCCATAGAAGTCATAGATAAATCCTCTATATGACTTATTTTTTCATATAATTCTTCTTGGCTAGATAGATATTCATGATATTCTTTTCTTTTAAAAAATTTCTCTAAAAAACTGTAATTTTGATTAGGAACATCTTCCAAATCTCCTAACAATTCTTCCCTTTTTTGTTCATACAATAAATGATTCATTTCTAAAGATAAATGTTTTATTTTTAATTCTTTTACTTTTGTAAACATAGAAAAATACCTTTCAACTTAAATTTTCTTTAATCTCAAAGCATTCAAAATAACCGTAAAACTACTAAACACCATAGCAAAACTTGCCATCATTGGATTAATCAAAATACCCCAAGGGCGAAGAAGCCCCATAGCTACAGGAAGCATCAAACAGTTATAAAAAAATGCCCAAAACAAATTCTGTTTAATATTTCGAATC
>CAMSQT010000025.1 GCA_947062645.1 uncultured Clostridium sp.
TATTGTAGATTGATGCTCTATCAAGAAAAATATATCCTCCCCTTTTTTCTTATAAACAATATCTGCTTGCTTTACCGTAAAATCTTGTGTGATAAAATCGCTATTATACTTTATAATTTCCTCCTTTTTTACTGCATATATTGTGTTTTCTATTCCTAATGCCTTATTCATTAATTGACAAGCTTCTTCTTTTTCTTCTAAAATTACTTTAAATCCTTTGTCTTTATATTGATGGATTCCTCCTAGTTGATAGGTTCCACTTACATCACTTAAACAATTTCCACTATATCTTAAATAATCATAGTAAGTAAATTTTTTCATACTACACATCCTTTCTTTATTTTAGCTTATATTTATCATTAAGTCAATTTTAATATATCAATAAAACCAGGTTGATTTCTTTACTTTTCCACTTTTTTTATTGATTTGCTTTCTTTTTCTTATTTTTTTATTTGTTTGAAAATTTTCTCGAAAAAATTTAACTAAAAATTAAAATCTTATTTTTATGATTTAATCCTTTATATTTTAATATGGTTCATAACATTTGTCAAGATATTTTGGAAATTTTTTACAAAGTGTCATGTAAAAATAATGCAAAAAAGACAATTAAGGATACCCTTAACTGTAGTTCGCTTATGCTCTCACAGCCAAAGGTACCCGCCTTGTCTCTATTCGTCTATTGTTGATATTCCTAATGTAATTTCTTCTAATACATCAAGTAACACTCTTACAGTATCTAGTGCCGTAAAAATTGGTATGTTGTTTTCAACTGCACATCTTCTAATTTTTGCTCCATCTGTTTCTTCTTTGATAGAATTAATGTTTTTAGTATTAATTACATAATTTACATAGCCTTTTCTCATAGAATCTAAAATTTCAGTACTTCCTTCGCTAATTTTCTTTTTAATTCTGGTTCGGATTCCATGTTGTTTTAAAAATTCTGCAGTTCCTTTTGTTGCTTCTATATTAAATCCTAAATTATAAAATCTTCTAATTAGTGGTAAAGCATCTTCTTTGTCTTCATTCGCTATGGTTAAGAAAATAGTTCCATAGTTTGCTAGCTTCATTCCTGAGGATTGTAAAGCTTTGTATAATGCTCTTGTTAGCTTTTTATCATAACCAATCGCTTCCCCTGTTGATTTCATTTCTGGTGAAAGGTAAGCATCTAATCCTGCTAATTTAGAGAATGAAAAAGCAGGTGCTTTGACATACCATTTTTCCTTTTCTTTTGGATATACTTCTTTAATTCCCTGCTGTTTTAATGTCTTCCCAAGCATTACTAAGGTTCCAATGTCTGCTAAAGAATATCCAGTAGATTTTGAAATAAATGGTACGGTTCTTGAAGAACGTGGATTTACTTCTATTACATAAACATCTTCATTATTATCTACAATAAATTGAATATTATATAATCCTATTATTCCAATTCCTAACCCTAATTTTACTGTATAGTCTAGTATCTTTTGTTTTACTTCTTTGCTTACGCTAAAGGTTGGATAGATACTAATGCTGTCTCCTGAATGAATCCCTGTTTTTTCAACATGTTCCATGATTCCTGGTACAAATACGTCTGTTCCATCACATACAGCATCTACTTCTAGTTCTTTTCCTGTTATATATTTGTCTACTAATACTGGTTGTTTTTTATTGACTGCTACTGCTGTTTTTAGGTATTTTTCTAAGGCTCTTTTGTTAGAAACAATTTGCATAGCTCTTCCACCTAATACATAGCTTGGTCTTACTAAAACAGGATAGCCTATTTTTTCAGCTACTTTGATACCATCTTCTATATTGGTTACCGCTTCTCCTTTTGGTTGCAATAGCTTTAGCTTTTTCATTACTTTTTCAAAAGCATCTCTATTTTCTGCTTTTTCAATAGCATTTACATCTGTTCCTATCATTTTTACTCCCAATTTAGCTAATGGCTCTGCTAAGTTGATAGCAGTTTGTCCTCCCAAGGCTGCTATTACACCTTCTGGTTTTTCTAAGTCGATGATGTTCATAACATCTTCAACGGTTAATGGTTCAAAATATAATTTATCACTGGTTGTGTAATCGGTTGATACGGTTTCTGGATTGTTATTGATAATAATTGCTTCATAGCCAGCTTCTTTAATGGTTTGAATGGCATGCACAGTGGAATAATCAAATTCTACTCCTTGCCCAATCCTAATTGGTCCTGCTCCTAATACAATGATTTTCTTTTTCTTACTTATGATGGATTCGTTTTCTTCTTCATAGGTTGAATAAAAATATGGTACGTAACTTTCAAACTCACTACTACAAGTATCTATCATTTTATACACAGGATGAATATTTTCTTGTTTTCTTAATTGATAGATATCCTCTTCTGTTTTTTTCCATATTTTTGCTATGTATTTATCACTAAATCCTTGTTTTTTAACTTGTTTTAAGACTTCTATATCATTTTTATTTTGTTTTAAAACCTGTTCCATTTTTATAATGTTTTTGATTTTTTCTAAAAAGAACATGTCTATTTTGGTGATATTATAAATTAGTCCTAAATCAACGTCTCTTCGAATTAGTTCTGCTATTGCATAAATTCTATCGTCTCTTCCATCTTTTATGTAATCCATTAATTCTTCTGTATCCACTTTATCGAATTTATCCATTCCGGATATGGCATACGCCAATTTCTAAAGAACGAATGGCTTTTAATAAACTCTCTTCTACGGTTCTTCCTACACTCATAACTTCTCCGGTTGCCTTCATTTGCGTGCTTAATTTGTTAGATGCTAATGTAAATTTATCAAATGGAAATCTTGCTACTTTGGTTACTACATAGTCTAATGCTGGTTCAAAGCTTGCTGGGGTATTGGCTAACATGATTTCATCTAGCCTCATACCAACTGCAATTTTAGCAGATACTCTAGCAATGGGATAACCACTTGCTTTCGATGCTAAAGCAGAAGAACGTGATACTCTTGGATTTACTTCAATTAGGTAATATTTAAAAGAGTTTGGATCTAAGGCAAATTGAACATTACATCCACCTTCTATTTTTAAGGCTCGAATAATTTTTAAAGCACTATCTCTTAGCAATTGATATTCTTTATTGGTTAGGGTTTGACTTGGTGCTACTACAATGGAGTCTCCTGTATGTACCCCTACAGGATCTAAGTTTTCCATATTACAAACGGTAATTGCAGTGTCATTACCATCACGAATTACTTCATATTCGATTTCTTTGTATCCTTTAATACTTTTTTCCACTAATACTTGTCCTACTGGGGATAGTTTTAGAGCATGTTTCATGATTTCTTTTAGTTCTTCTTCGTTATCAGCAAATCCTCCTCCTGTTCCCCCTAAGGTAAAGGCTGGTCTTAAGACAACTGGATAGCCTATTTTATTGGCTACTTCCATTCCTTCTTCTATGGTGTTTGCTATCATTGACTCTAATACTGGTTCTCCTAATTCCTCGCATAGTGTTTTAAATTTTTCTCTATCTTCTGCTTTTTCAATACTTTCGCTACTGGTTCCTAACAATTCTACTTGGCATTCTTGTAAAATCCCTTTTTTGTATAACTGCATTGCTATGTTTAAACCGGGTTTGTCCTCCTATTCCTGGAAGGATGGCGTCTGGTCTTTCGTAACGGATAATTTTTGCTACATATTCAATGGTTAAAGGCTCCATGTAAACTTTATCGGCAATTGATGTGTCTGTCATGATAGTGGCAGGGTTTGAGTTTACCAATATAACTTTGTAACCTTCTTCTTTTAGTGCTAAACAGGCTTGGGTTCCTGCATAGTCAAATTCTGCTGCTTGCCCGATTACGATTGGTCCTGATCCTATTACTAGTACGCTTTTTATATCTTTTCTTTTTGGCATGGTTTTTCTTCCCTTTCTTAATTTATTTATTTTTTTAACAAATTAATAAATTTGTCAAATAGATAGCCACTATCTTGTGGTCCTGGTGCGCTTTCTGGGTGGTATTGTACGCTAAAGACTTTGTCTTTTTTACATTCTACACCTTCTACTGTGTTATCTAAAATATTTTTGTGGGTTACTTTTAGATTCGTTTTATCAAGTGTTTTTTCGTCAACAGCATAGCTGTGGTTTTGGCTAGTAATTTCTATTTTATCAGTTTCTAGATTTACAACAGGATGATTTCCCCCTCTATGTCCAAATTTTAATTTATAAGTTTTGGCACCATAAGCTAAACTTATCATTTGATGTCCTAAACAAATTCCAAAGATTGGATATTTTCCTCGTAATTCTTTTACTAGCTTAATTACTTCTTTTACATCTTCTGGATCTCCTGGTCCATTGGATAAGAATATACCATCTGGTTTTAGGTCTATAATTTCTTTTGCTGTTGTGTTATATGGTACAACTGTAACATTGCATCCTCTTTTATTTAGGCTTCTTATGATGTTTAATTTGATACCACAATCTACTGCAACAATATTATATTGGTGGTTTGCCGTTCTAGAATACCATTTTTTCTTACAGCTTACTTTGCTTACAGCATCTTTTGGAATTTGGGTTTCTTTTAGTTTTTTCAATGCTTTTTGTTTACTGGTCGTAATATCGGTTATGATTACTTTTCTACTTCCTTTTTCTCGGATGCTTCTGGTTAATTTTCTAGTATCAATTCCTGCAATTCCTGGTATGTCATTTTCTTCTAAGTATTCTGCTAATGTTTTGGTATAGCGAAAATTACTTGGTAGGTCATTGTATTCTCTTACTACCATTCCTCCTATAGTTGGTTGTTTGGTTTCGTAGTCGTCGTCTGTAATTCCATAGTTTCCAATTAGCGGATAGGTCATTACTACCATTTGATAGGTATAAGATGGGTCTGATACAATTTCTTGGTAACCTGCCATGGATGTGTTGAATACAATTTCACATACTGCTTCTTTGTCTGCTCCAAATCCATAACCGTAATATTCTTCCCCGTCTTCTAGTACTATTTTTTTATTAAATTCTTGCATTTGTTACCTCCGTTTTTTGTTTTTGTTTTCAAATTTTGGATTTGCAAAAAAAAATAAGGATGCTTTTTCCTTATTTTAAAATGTAAATGAAAATAAAACAACGGTTAAGAAAACGCTTTTTTTTGCTATGCAGTTTTCTTTTTTTACCATTTTTTTCATTTTCCCCTACATTCCTTTCTTTTTTGTTTTTACTTTTTTATTATAACAAATTAAGAGTAGAAAATGCAAGGGGTTTTTGTAAGATTTTTCTCCATCTATATAATGTTTCTTTATATAAGCATTATAATTTAAATTTCAAAAAAATAACTGTATCTCCTGATTTTTCAAAATGATACAGTTACTTTCATTTTTATTTACATCTTTTCTAGAGATTATCCTCTACTTGCAATATAACAAGCTAAATCCACTAATTTATTAGAATAACCCCATTCATTATCATACCAAGCCACTAATTTTACAAATGTATCAGTAAGCATAATACCTGCTGTACTATCGAAAATAGAGGTATGTGGGTCTGTTGTAAAATCTGAAGAAACAACTGGGTCGGTTACATATTCTACAATCCCCTTCATTTCGTTTTCAGAAGCCTTTTTCATAGCCTCGCAAATCTCTTCATAAGTTGCTGATTTTTCTAAGTTACAAGTTAAATCAACTACTGAAACATCTGCTGTAGGCACTCTAAATGCCATACCTGTTAATTTTCCATTTAAGTTTGGAATAACCTTTCCAACTGCTTTAGCAGCACCTGTTGAAGAAGGTATAATATTGCTAGCTGCTGCTCTTCCGCCTCTCCAATCTTTTTTAGAAGCTCCATCTACTGTTTTTTGAGTAGCTGTCATAGCATGAACCGTAGTCATTAATCCATCTTTAATACCAAAATTATCATTAATAACCTTAGCAAGAGGTGCTAAACAGTTAGTTGTACAAGAAGCATTAGAAACAATATTCATGCTAGGGTCATATTCCTCATGATTAACTCCCATAACAAACATAGGAGCATCTTTAGAAGGCGCACTAATAATTACTTTTTTAGCACCTGCATCAATATGAGCTTGTGCTTTTTCTAAGGTTGTAAACACACCAGAACACTCTAACACATAATCAACCCCTAGTTCTCCCCAAGGAATATTATGTGGATCCATCTCATTATAAACTTTAATCTCTTTTCCATTTACAGTTAGAACATTATCTTTTCCTTCTACTGTTCCTTCAAACTTTCCATGCACAGTATCATATTTGGTCATATATGCCATATAATCTGCTGTAATAAATGGGTCATTAATCGCTACAACCTCAACTTCCTCTTTCTTTAAAGCTGCTTGGAAAGATAAGTTCCCTATTCTTCCAAATCCATTAATTCCAATTTTTACTGACATAACTTTTTCCTCCTTTTTTAGATGCTTGTTATCGCACCTACTTTTGTATTTAGTATTGCCCAAGTTTTCTTAGGCAATTCAATTCTATACCAAAAAAGCATACTTTGCAAGTATTTTTCTTATTTTTTTGATAGTGATGGCTAAAGTGGGACAGGCACTCTTTAGCCATTGATGGTCAAAGTGGGACAGTCACTCTTTGACCATTAAGCTCTTTGTATAATCCTAATATTAATACCTAATATTCTTGCTATTTGCTGATGTGATATCCCTTTAAACTTCTTAACTTTTCGTATTATCTTATTTCTTTCTTCCATGTTATATTTTTGAATTTCTTGTATATTGTCAATTCCTAATTCTTCTTTTATAAAGTAAATCACTTCTTTGTCTGTCAGTCTATTTTTTATTTCATATTCTAGCAATTCCTTACTTTCTCGGAATTTAAATATCTTATCATTAAATTTTATAAACTCTTTTTTAGCCTGCTCTTGGTCCACTCCTGGCAAAAATATTTCTAAAATTTCTTCCGTATCTACTATTTTTTCTCTTTTCTCAACTTCTTGATTTTGAAAATATTCAAAATAGCTACTCCATTGGTATTTCTCCATCTTACCTATCCCAGCCTTTAATGGATTTTGGTGAATATATCTAACTAAATTAAATATATAAACGGTATTTTCTACATTTTTACTTTGAAATCGATTTTCAAACACATGTCCTTTTCTTTCATATTTTTTATTAAAATAAGTAGCATAACTTGTTGCTATACTATGAATAATTTGAGATATTTTTTGACCTTCATCTTTGATTTCTAAATGAATGTGATTTGGCATCAAAACATAAGAATATAATTGATATAAATGAGTTTCCTTTGTTTTTCTAATAATATCTTGAAATTTCAAATAATCTTCCTTTTCAAAAAAGATATCTTGCTTATTAATTCCTCGTAACATGCAATGATACACATTACTATGACTTTTTCTTCTTGGTTGCCTTGGCAAACTTGTTAACCTCCTTCCTTCTTTCTTATTGGCTTTTACAATAAAAATAGTATAGCACATTTTTTGTTATTTGGCTATACTTTTTTACATATTTTTACATATTTTTACATGTTCTCATTAGCTTTTATTATTAATGGCTAAAGTGTGCCTGTCCCACTTTGACCATCAATGGCTAAAGCGTGCCTGTCCCAGTTTAGCCATATAACTTTTCCAATACGATAATAAACATGGCATGAGACCAACCAAGTCCTAGTACCCAATTAGGTTGTAGGGTAGCGTTGTCTACTTGTTCTCCTAAGAAACTGTGCTTTCCTGCTGTTTTTACAACGAAGTCAAAGGTGTCTTTGGCTTTTTTCTTTTCTCCTGTTTCTAAATAATATAGTGTCATCCAAAGGTTAGCAATTGGCCATGGATTTCCGGTTTCTATAATGATCTGCTTCAAATCGTTGATAACCACCGTGTGTAAGTTCTTAAGGATAGATTAATTCTTTCTACTGTATTTACGATTTTCTTTTCTTTTGGCTTGAAGACGTTAAATGGTGTCACTGCACCGATTATACTGATGTCCATTTTTTGGTCTTCGGTATTTCTTAAATAGGTTTTTCTTTCTTCGTCATACATATTTTGGTTAATATATTTTTTGATTTCGGTTTGTAACTTTTCTAGTTCTCTTTCACTCTTTATGATTTTTTCGTCTTTTAGTCGATTGTCTTCAAAGTTTGATGTTTTGTCTCCTAGTACTCGATAAATTCTCATGATACATTCAAAAGCCGCATAAATGCTTGCTAAGGAATATAAATGGATTCCCTCACACATTTCCCATAAATCATAACTTACATGGTATTTATGTCCTTTTGTTTTTAGGCTCTCTTCCATCTCTTGCTTAACTTTATCCTTGTCATGTTGGTCTTCACCGTCAACTTTTAACCAGTCTTTTATATAACGTTTCAAAAAATCAACTGCTTTTTCACACATTGTTAAATTGTCTTTTAAAAATTTTTCGTCTTTTGTGTATTGATAGTGTTCATATATGCCATACACCACACTTGCTGTTTCGTCAATTTGATAGCCCCATGCTGGTGCTAATTTTCCATCAGTAAAAAATCTTTGCTCCCACATTCCATTTCTGCTTTGCGTTTTTTTACAAAATACTTTGTAAAATTTATCGGTTTCTTTTTGCATTTTTAAAATGTCCAATGCTTTTGTCATAAATACGGCATCTCGTGTCCAACAATAAGCATATCTTCCACATTGTGTAAAGTTTTCGTCTACTTCTGCTGAAGCAATAATTCCACCTGTTTCGCTATTGGTCAAAAGTGGAAATAGCAAAATGCTTCTTTTGTAGATATCGTAAATCTTTTCTTCATAACTGTTTTGTGGCTCTTTTAAGTTTAAGCCATTATGGTCTTTTACATATTTTCTCCAATATGACTTTGCCTCGGTATATTCTTTGTTTAAATCGATTTTCTTAATTCTTTCGATTTCATTTTCAATAGCTGATATATTTTTATTTTCACCAATTGCCATACAAATTTCTAGTGTCTTTTTTTCTTGTGGATGGATGGTTCCTAAGTCATAGCAAATACTAGTATCATTTGACATGCCAATATAATCTTTGTCATAAATGTCGCCACTTTTAATGGTTTCTTTACTTCCATTAATTTGATGCTTGGCCAATTTTTGCCCTTTTGCAAATGTTGAAAAAGTAAAATCGTGAGCATATTGCAACATGCCTCCCTCTATTATTTTGCAACTTACATGATTGTTATAATCTGTTAATAAAGAAGAATGAATATAAAAATTGGTATTTAGGTCAATTTTTCCATCATTTAAGAAGATGTACTTTTTTACTAATACATTTTCTTTTATCATAACATAATCAGTTTGGAGGATTTTTAGGTTAAAATAAGTATTGGTTATTTCTGTATTTAAGACATTAGTATCAGTATCATAATATTGTTTGTATACATTATTGACATCGTCATGTAAATAAATTAATTGTGAATTATTGATTTTTATTCCTGTATGAAAATAGTCCAAATATTGTCTATTATCTTTACTTGGGAAATAAATTCTTTGCACTTCTCCCTTTCCTGTAAAGGTTGCTAACATATTTTTGTTTCCTATCATTGCTTCATTAAAATACTTATTTTCCATTTTCTAATATCTTTCCTTTCCTAAAAAAGCACAAATCTCAAGTTAACCTGTCCCAAAGTTGCCATTTATGGTTAGTCAGTGCCTGTCCCAGAATTGCCATTAACCTTCGATTACGTTTATGATTTGTTTTTCTAAGTCTTTTATTTTTTCATTTATTCTAAAGATGTCTTCGTCGCGTAAGGCTTTGTCTTCTATGTCTTGCCTTACATAGGTATCCATGTCTTTGATTTCTTCTTTTAGTTTGTCTAGTCTGGTGATTACTTCTCTTCTTATGGCCGCTGTTATTCTTCTTTCTATTTTGTTTGTTATTTTTACGCTACTAGCATTTGTTGTTTCTTCTTTGCTTAGTTCTTCTCTGATTGCATTTAGTTCATAGGTTTCACCAAATTCTGGTACGGTTACAGAAATTTTGGTCTCTTGTTTGATTTTTTCTTCTAATGTATTTTGCGCTTCTTTTTCACCATGAACTAAGAAGATGTGTTTTGGTTTGTTGATGAATGAATAGATAAAGTTCATTAATCCTTCTTGGTCTGCATGTCCTGAGTAGCCTTCGATGTATTCGATTCTTGCATTGACTGCTATTTCTTCACCAAAGATTTTTACTTTTTTAGCACCGTTTACGATGCTATACCCAAGGGTTCCTACTGCTTGGTATCCTACAAAAAGTATGGTGGATTTTGGATTCCATAGATTATGTTTTAAATGGTGTTTGATTCTTCCTACTTCACACATTCCACTTGCTGATATGATGATGCTTGGGGTTGAGTCTTCATTTAGAGCTTTGGATTCGTCTGCTGTTTGTGTGAATTTTAAGCCAGGAAATTCAAGTGGGTTGTCTCCTGCCATAATTTCTTGCTGAATTTGTTCTTCAAATAGATTGGTATTTTCTCTAAATACTTCGGTCGCCGAAATAGCCAAAGGACTATCTACATAGACATTTGATT
>CAMSQT010000026.1 GCA_947062645.1 uncultured Clostridium sp.
ATTACTACTTCTTTGAAAGAGATGTCTTCTACTTGCATTTTGTTATATTCTCTTGCAATTTTAGGCAAAGAGTGTGCATCTGAATTGGTTACAAAAGTTTTTGTTTCTAATTCTTTTATGGTATCTGCTAAAAAGGTGTCTGCACTCAATCCTAACTCAATGGCAAATATTTTTTGGAACTTTTCTTGGAAGATATTTTCTAATCTATCACTACAATTTCCATAATAACTTTTATGTGGTGTAAAGACATGGGCTGGTATTAAAATTCCATTGTACTTTTCTACCATGTCTATTAAGTCATATCCTGATAAATCTGTTCTTTGGGTGCTTAAGGTGATATTTTTTAGATGATGGCTTAATTCATTGGAAAAGCCTTTAATGTCTTTTAAATGTGGAAAAAAACATACATTATGAGCACTTCCACACTTTCCATTTCTTCCTTTTTCGGCTGTTTCTACTTCACTACCTAATAATATACATACTTTATCTTTATAAATGATTCCTCCATCTTTTAGTTCATAAGCTTCTCCTGTTTTTAAGAAGTTTTCAATATCTTCTATCACATAAGGAGAGGCACAGTCGATAATTCCTACTACATTAATTCCTTTTCGATCTGCACATTCTTTGGCAATGTTAGCAAAGTTTAGACTTCTTGCTGCTGTGATTTTGATGGGTTTTCCCTTTTCACTTCTTCCTATGTGTACATGTAAATCGGCAAATATTTCATACATTTTTTTCTTCTCTCCTTTTTTATTTGGTTTAGATAAAAATAAAAAATTGCCAAAAAGGAACGTCCCTTTTGGCAATTTTTATTCTTGATTGGTTGCTCCTACTTTTTTATCTTCATGGATATGTGCCATTATTTTTCTTGTGGTTTCTTCACTAAACAATGGTCTGTTGGCTCCTTCTACTTTGCTTAGCATTTCTTCTGCTATTTCTTCGTTTTGTTCGGCAATCATTTTGTCTACTTTTGGTTCATATTCATACATGATTTTTTGAATAAATCCGGGTTAGTTCTTTGGTTTCATTATATATTTTGACTAATCTTCGTAATGCTGTCATATTAATCATTTCACTCATTTGTATTTTTTCCATGAAATTTACAAATTCAATAAATGTAGGTAAATATCTATTATATTTGTCTTTTAGATTTCGATGTTCTAACAATACTAAGGCTTCGTCTGGTTTAAAGCCAATTCTTTCTGGTCTGTCTAATAACATTCCTCCAAATTGGTCAACTAATTCTAAAATGTCACTTTCTCTTTCTCTTGGATTGCTGTTACTGTAACGGTTTATTTCTTCACATACTTTGCAAAATCTTTTTCCAAATCCTATTTCTTTTAAATAATCGGCTCCTTCTTTGGCATAATTATGAATTTTACTTAAGTCTTGTGCATTATCTACTTTTTTACAGTTACATAATAAACAAGCGGTTAATATAAAATTTTTATCAACATCTATTTTTGAATAGTTCAAGAAAAGCCTTGCTATTTCTGTTTTAAATATAACAGATTTGTCAAAAAATATTTTTGATTTTTTTGACAAATAATAGGCTATTTCCATTTTTGAATCTAATTGTTCTTCTTCTAATATATAATCCGCAAAGGTATTCATTTGTTCCCTCCCCCTACATTTTTATTATACTGGAATTACGAAATTTTTTCAATGTTTTTTTCTTATGTAACAAAAATGTAATATAATATAAACTGTTAAACTATAGTGCTGTAATAGCATTTCTTGCTAATTCGTCACATCGATTGTTGTATTCGTTATCACTATGTCCTTTTACTTTATGGAAGTTTACTTTATGAGTTTTGGTTAAGCTATATAATTCTTGCCAAAGTTCTTGGTTTTTGACAGGATCTTTTCCTGCTGTTTTCCAATTATTTTTTACCCAATTGTAAATCCAACCTTGTAAAAAAGCATTTACAACATAAGCACTATCACTATATAAATCTACTTCACAAGGATATTTTAGAAGTTTTAGACCTTCTATTACAGCTGTTAATTCCATTATGTTGTTGGTTGTTTCTTTTTTTCCACCAGAAATTTCTTTTTTATTTTCTTTATACATTAAAATACTTCCCCAACCGCCTGGTCCCGGATTTCCTGAGCAAGCACCATCAGTATAAATAACAACTTTTTCCATAAATTTATCCTTTCTATTTGTTTTTTTTATTGTTTTATGATAGTATTATAGCATAAATAAAATTGAAATCAAGAAGGGATTTTTTATGAGCAGAGTTTTAGGCATTGTTGCCGAATATAATCCTTTTCATAATGGGCATTTGTACCATTTAGAAAAAGCCAAAAAAGATACTGATTCTAATTATACTGTTGCTATTATTAGTGGTAACTTTACACAACGTGGTGGCACTTCTTTAGTAGATAAATGGTCAAAAGCAGAGGCTGCTGTTAGTGCTGGCGTTGATTTAGTGATTGAATTGCCAGTTTTATATGCTACTTCTAGCGCTGAAAACTTTGCAGAAGGTGCTGTTAAAATTTTAGATTCTTTGAAAATAGTAGATTCTATTGCTTTTGGTGCGGAAACACCTGATGTTGAAGTTTTAGATAAATGTGCCGAGGTTTTATATCATGAACCAAAGCAATATAAGACTTTGTTATCTCACGAATTGAAAAAAGGTCTTTCCTACCCAAAAGCCCGCGAGAATGCTCTTATGATGTATTTAAATGATATTCGAAAGTTTGCCAAAGTCCTTTCTTCTCCTAATAATATTTTGGGAATTGAATACCTAAAGGCTTTGAAAAAATTGAAAAGTCCTTTAGAAGCTTTCTCAATTCCAAGACGTGAAGTTGGTCATAATGATTTGGAATTTAATAATCACATAGCAAGTAGTACTGCCATTCGAAATATGATTAGAAATGATGGCTTTAGCGCTTTATCTTCTCTTATGCCATCTGCTAGTTATTCTATTTTAATGAAAAATATGAAGGCTGGTCATATTATTCCTGATATTTCTGTGTTTGAAAAGGAAATTCTTTATACCCTGCGAAAAATGACGCCTTCTCAAATTGCTGAGCTTCCTGATGTGACAGAAGGTCTAGAATTTGCTATTAAAAATGCCGCTAATTCTTGCAATACTTTTAATGAACTTATGAATCTTGTAAAGACGAAACGCTATACAGCTACCCGACTTCAACGTATTTTGGTATATGCTTTACTTGGCATTACGAAAAAGGATTTAGCTATGTCAAGAAAGTTAGATCCTTATGCTAGGGTTTTGGCTTTAAATAAAAGAGGTAAGTTTTTGATTGCTGAAATTGCAAAGGCTAATCCAAAACTTCAAATTATTACTTCTGTAAAACGCTTTACTGACAATAATTCTAACAAAAATCTTCAATTTATGTTAGAAAAGGATATTTGGGCTACTAATGTTTATACTTTGGGCTATTTGGATGATTCTTCTAGTAATTTGGATTTTACAAAAAAGATTGTTACATTATAATAAGTTTAAAAGCAAAGTTTTTGTTTTAGAAACTTTGCTTTTTTGTTGGATAATAAAAATCAAGTAAAATATTTTTTTACTTGATAAAAATCGCTTAGGAATTTACCTAAGCGATTTTCATATATTAAATTCTAATTTATAATATACGTCAATATCTTTAATTAATTCATCAATACTATTATCATTTAATTCGTTTAACCATTTTTTTAATTCATTTATTGTAATTATTTCTTCAATAGAATTAAAATATTTCTTTTTTAAAATTTCCATATCTCCTGACTTTGCAATGATATAATCTTTCATATCTGCTAAAATACTTTGCTTTTCTCTATTAGTTTTTATTACAAAAGTTATAGGAAAATGCATTACTTTATCCATATCCAGTAAATACTTATCATACCTATCAACCTCTGTAACTTGAAAGAATCGTCCTATTGGTCTCATAACAAAGTCGATGCCACCATCATTAGCATTCGTTCTTCCAGTTTTATATAGTTTCAAATATTCTTTTTGAATATCTTCCATAGTTTTTCCAATATAAATATATTGATTCTTATAATGATTTTTTAGTATAGCATAAGAAATTATCTCAAAAATTCTAGCTTCAGATTTTTCTTCAATCAAGCCCTCTATTACTTCTTTCTTTGCAATTGTATCTTTTAATTTAAGTAATTTTTTCAAATCATTTGATAATTGTAAATCTTTTTCTTTTAATAAATCTATATATTTTTCGATAATTGTTATAATTGTTTTGGATATGTCAGTATTATCTACATAAAGATAATCTATATGTAATAAGTATTTGCTTCCATTAATCACCAACAATTCTTTACTAGGATTTTTTGCAACCTTATTAGCAAACTCTCCATTTAGTCTATTATTAAATGCATGATTTTGTAGCTTATTTCCACCATATTGTTCCTTACAGAAATTCCATAATTCTGTATATTCAAAACCTTCAAATTTTTTATAGCTAGTTTTATTATTGTAAAAATTACTTTTAGTATAAAAAATTAAAAGTGAATATATTGCATATATATTTCCTAAACTTCTTCTTGTTTTAGAGTCTCCATCTATAGCTCCCGTTTTTTTGTCTAAATATTGAATTAAATCAGAGTTATTATATATTCTGTCATAGTCATTTCCAAAATCCGTAACTAATATTTCTTTAATAAATTCTCTCATCATTACACCTCATTTACCAAAATACTTAATTGATTTTCATTAATAAAACTACTTTTATTTTTAGCATTTGTTTTCTTTATACGTTCTTTTTCAATTGTCTTTCCTTTATAAACATCTGATATATGAGTCCTTCTAATACCTATTTTATAGTATTCTTCATTAAGTTCTATCCCTATAGCCTTTCGATTATTTTTTATAGCAACAGCAGAAGTAGTAAATGTTCCACTAAAAGGATCTAAAACAATATCATTTTCGTTGCTAGAGACTAAAATAATTCTTTCTAATAGTTTTTCTGGCTTTTGCGTAGGATGATTTTCATATTCTTCCATCTTAAATCTAACTCTATTAAAATTCCAAACATTTCCTGGTACTTTTTGGGTATTATATGGTGTGGGGACTTTTTTTCTATAGTCTATTAGCTTTCTTTTTGCTCCAGTTTTTGCTTCTACAAGAATATCTTTATAGTTAAATGTGTATTTAGCTTTTTTACTTTTATTACACATTAAAATTGGTTCGTATAAAGATCCAAAATTCTTTTTAGATTGTACGCCACTCGAATCATAATTCCATACAATTCTTGATAGTACATTATATTTCTCAGAACAATATACATCTAAATATGGCATAAATTGAGTAGCTGTCATAAAATAAAATGTACCTTCATTTTTTAGCACTCTAAAGCATTCATCTATCCAGATTTTACACCACATTATATATTCTTCCGTATTTTTCCATTTGTCTTTATTATTTCCAAAGTCTTTGCCAATATTATATGGTGGATCTGCAAATATTAAATCTATAGTATTATCTTGTATTTTCTTTAATTCTTCAATGCAATTTCCCAAAACTACAATAGAATTATCACTATAAGAAAACTCATCAAAATCAAGTTTAACTAATTCTTCAAATTTCATTTTATCACCTCATTATCCATTATTTTTATATCATATTATTTTCTTTTTTACAATAAAGAAAAGTGAATATCTTAATAATTTTGTATATTTTTCAAATATTCTTCTAACTCTGATAATTTAATCTTTTTAGTCAAGTTAGTAATATACACATCATTAGAGTAATTAAACACTAAAAAAGTAATGTTCTTAATAATCACTCTATGTGGTTCAATATATGTAAGATTAGTTCTTTCTAATTTTCTAATACTACCATTGATAAAAGTAGGAGTAACTTTAGAAAACTCACATATAAATTCAAGCCTTTGTTTTAGACATTCCTCAAATTCTAACTCTTGCTTAATTATCTGCATATCAAACACCACCCTTTCCTTTTGGATGGCAATTTTGCAACAAAAAAATACCATCCTTTTTCAGAATGATATTTGTATCTCTCTGTTCTATAAAAAGTTCGAACAGATACGTCGTTGGTGGGCAGGGAAGGATTCGAACCTTCGTACTCAAATGAGAACAGATTTACAGTCTGCCGCCTTTAGCCACTCGGCCACCTACCCATATATAAAATTTACTACATGGTGCTCCATCTAGGATTCGAACCTAGGACCCACCGGTTATGAGCCGGTTGCTCTGACCAACTGAGCTAATGGAGCATCTCCTAGTTACGTAGCACAGATTAAAGTATAAACTATTTTTAGATAAAAGTCAAGGCTTTTCCTTAAAAATTTCTGTATAATTTGTAACTAGTTTTGCTCCCTGTTTTATCAGGCAATTTGTACCAACAGAATTACTAGAATTAATATTTCCTGGCACAACAAACACATCCCTTCCTTGCTCTAGAGCAAAATCCACGGTAATTAAAGTTCCACTTTTTTCTTTAGCTTCTACCACAAGAATCCCTTTACTTATTCCACTAATAATTCTATTTCTTGCTGGAAAATTCATTTTTTCTGGCTTTGTTCCTAATGGATACTCGGTTATAATGGCTCCTCCTGTTCTTAAAATCTCTTTTTGTAACATTTCATTTTCCTTTGGGTAAATTATATCTAATCCATTTGCCACAACAGCAATCGTCTTTCCACAAATTCCCCATTTCTTATCCATATTTACTTTACAAATAGCCCCTACATGTGCATAACTATCCACACCTTTTGCTAATCCACTCACAACATTTATCCCCTCTTGTGCCAAATGATAAGAAAAATATTTAGCAACACTTTTGCCATATTGACTTGCTTCTCTACAGCCTACTATGCCAATTGCTTTTTGGTTCAAAATATTTGTATTCCCCTTTACATATAGGCTAATTGGAGGGTCATAAATCTCTTTTAAAATTTTAGGATACTTGCTATTATGAATCGAAATAATATCAATTTCATTTTTTATCATATATTGTATATGTCTTTCCACACTTTCTCTTATTTGAGGATTTACCATGTTTCTTATTGACTTTTCTCCTATTCCTTTTATTTTAGATAAATCCTTTTCTTTTAAGTGATAAATTGTTTTAGGGTCTTTATATTGTTCTAATAAACTTTGTATTTTTTTGCTTCCCAAATTGGGAATTAAAGATAGCCATATCCAGTATCTTTTCTCTTCTAAATCTTGCATTTTCTTGTGCGATGCCACTCCTTTCTTTTTTTAATACAAAAATAGAGGCCTCTAAATAAATGCCCCCATTTTCCCCATTTTGATTATTATATTTTTTCTTTGTGTCCAAAACTTGTCTAAAAAGTGGAATTTTCGTTACTTTGTTCTTTGGCTGCTTTAATCACATTATTCATAAGCATTGCAATTGTCATTGGTCCTACTCCTCCTGGAACTGGTGTGATGTAGCTTGCTATTTTTTCTACTTTTTCAAAATCAACATCTCCTACCAATTTTCCTTCTTCATTTCTATTAATTCCTACATCTATTACAACTGCTCCTTCTTTTACCATATCTTTGGTAACAAATTTAGCTTTTCCAATTGCTGCAATTAAAATATCTGCTCTTTTGGTATGTTCTTTTAAGTCTTTCGTTCTTGAATGACAAATGGTAACTGTCGCATTTTTAGCTAAACAGCATTGTGATAATGGTTTTCCAACAATGTTACTTCTTCCTATAATGACTACATTTTTTCCTGTTAAATCAATGTTATATTCTTGGAACATTCTCATAACACCGATATGGCGTACAAGAAATAAACGTGTCTCCTCCCATAACTAATTTCCCAACACTAGACGGTGTAAAACCATCTACATCTTTTCGATAAGAAATGGCTTTAAAAGCTTGGTTGATATCTAAGTGTTCTGGTAGTGGACTTTGTAATAAAATCCCATTTACTTCTTTTGTTTCGTTTAATTTCTTTATTAGGTTGTTTAACTCTTGTTGAGAAATGGTTTCGTCTAATAAATGCTCTTCGTATTCAATTCCAATTTCGTTACAAGCCTTGCTTTTGCTTTTTACATATACTTTAGAAGCTGGATTATTTCCTACCATGATAACTGCTAACTTAGGTTTTATTCCTTGTTCTTTTAATTCTTCACATTCTATTTTTAGCTCTTGTCTTATTTTTTTTGCTAATGCTTTTCCTTCAATTATTGTTGCCATTTTTACATCTTTCCTTTCTTATATTATCTTTTATTTAATAGAATATCTTCTACTTCTTTAAAGCTAGCATTGTCTGTTAAAACAATATCAAATGTAGATTTATATAATTCTAATTCCTGTTCTATTTTTTTATCTAAAAATCCTACGGTTATTGTTTGTTCTAATTTCTCTTTTGTTACCATATTTACATCGTCTACAACATCTCCAAGCAATAATATATACTCTTTTGTAACTATGATATCTTCTATGTTCTTTGAAAAAGTAACTTTTTGTTTACTGACCGGTGTAACTGTATAAATATCATTTTGTTTCTTATCTATATCACAATAATTAGCATAAATATATATATTTTCATAATTACAATTATTAAATTTTAGGTATTCCTTTATTACGTTTCCTATACTACAAGATATGATTATTACAGGAATATCCATTTCGTTCATTTTTCTTAAAAATTCTTTTGCTCCATCACGAAGTTGTAAGTCTGTTTTTTCTATTGCTCCCTTTATAATTTTATTCGTTAGATTTTTCTCATGCAACAAGTCTATATATTCTTTAAATCTACATTCCCATGTTTCGCTATTTTTATCATGAATTTGGTCATATCTTTGTTTAAAATCTTCTCCTAGTAAATCCGAGTAATATAATACTCTCCAGCAACTTATACTTCCCTCTTTTGTTAGAGTTCTATCAAAATCAATTAAAACGTAAAAATTCTCTTTGTTCAATTTTATATTATCTATTTTTTTAGAATTAATATATTTCACTATCTGTTTCTCCTTTTTGAATTTTCATAAAATTCCAATTTTATGATATCAGTACTTATAAGTATAAGTCCTATATGTCTATGTTCCTATCTTATACTCAATATCCTCCATATGGGGAAACATTTCTTTTACTCTTTTTAATGTTAGCATTAACATCCTTGGTTGTGGATTTTTTTTATGGTCTGTTAATAATTTTTGTGTGTAACAATTTTCGGCTGTCTTAAAAAGTAAGTAACGGTTTCCTACATAGGTATAATAAATTTGATATCCATTTCGTAAGTCTTCCCACATTTTTTCAAAAGTATAATCTTCCACTTGCTCCTCCTATTTTTTCTACTTATTTTTTATCTTTCTCAGATTACACCAAATTACGCCTTAATCATTTCTTGAAATTCTGCTTCGCTAAGGATGGTTACTCCTAAGTTTTGTGCTTTAGTTAGTTTGCTTCCTGCTTCTTCTCCCGCTAATACATAATCTGTTTTTTTGGATACAGTACTAGAGGTTTTTCCGCCATATTTTTCAATTAGGTTGCCAGCTTCTCCTCTTGTATAGTTTTCTAAGGTTCCTGTTAAGACGAAGGTTTTTCCTTCGAATCGGTTGTCTAGGTTTTCTTCTTCCTTGGCTTCTACATTTACACCTTCTGCCTTTAGTTTTTGGATTAAGTCAATGGTTTGTTCTTGACTAAAAAATTCTACTATGCTACTTGCTACAATTGGTCCTATGTCATTTATCATACTTAAGTCTTCTTGATTTGCTTGCATTAAGCCATCTATTGTTTTATATTTTCTGGCTAATAGTTTGGATGCTTTGGCTCCTACATGACGGATTCCTAATGCTGTGATTAGCCTGTGTAAATCATTTTCTTTACTTTTGTTGATACTGTCTATTAGGTTGCTAGCAAATTTTTGCCCATTCTTTTTTAGGGAAGCTATATCTTCTAATTTTAGACTATAGATGTCTGCTATGTTTTCAATTAAACCTTTTTCTAATAATTGTCCTATAATATTTTCTCCTAAACCATCTATGTTCATGGCTTCTCTTGATACAAAATGGACTAGATTTCGAAAGAGTTTTGCAGGACATTCTATTCCCGTACACCTGATGGCTGCTTCTCCTTCTTCTCTTACTGCTAAAGCACCACACACAGGACATGTTTTTGGCATTTGGAATTCGATTTCTTCTCCTGTCCTTTTTTCTTTTTTTACTTCTACAATTTCTGGTATAACGTCTCCTGCTTTTTGGATAACTACAGTGTCTCCTATTTTTAATTCTTTTTCTATAATAAAATCTTGATTGTGTAAGGTTGTTTTTGAAATAGTAGAACCTGCTACTTTAACTGGATTTAAGATTGCCATTGGTGTAATAACCCCTGTTCTTCCTACTTGGCATATTATTTCTTTTAGTTTGGTTTCCTTTTTTTCTGGTGGATATTTATAGGCTACTGCCCATCTAGGTGTTTTTGCTGTACTTCCTAGTATTTCTCTGAATTTTAGGTCATCAGATCGT
>CAMSQT010000027.1 GCA_947062645.1 uncultured Clostridium sp.
ATAAATCAAGCTAAAAAAACAGGAACCATAAATATTATGCATCAAAAAACAATTTTACCAGAATATAAACAAAGAAACGAAGTAAAAGAGTTAGAGGAACTAATAACAACAGGAACATTCAAACAAACAAATCAAATAGAAGAAAAAGTAAAACAAGCAAAAACAATATTAAAAGAAACAGTAACAAAAGCAGAAACAAAAATAAATAACAGCCAACTAGTGGCAGGAAAAACAAATGCAAATGTAGAAATAAAAACCACATTACTTACTAACAAAGAAAATTATGATTTATACAAAAACCCTAGCATAGAAGTAGAATTTCCAGAAAAGGTACAAAAAGTAGATATTAAAAATGTAAGTTTACTATATGGAGAGGGGTTAGCAAAAGAAAAAGAAGAAACATATGAAAACGAAGAAGGAAGAAAAGTAGTAAGAATTCAATTAGCAGGAGAGCAAGCTAAATATACAAAAACGGATTTAGTAAAAGGTGCAAATGTTATTTTAAATTGTGATATTACAGTAGATGCTATGGAGAAAAATGAAAAACAAGAAGTACAAGTAAAATACACCAATAATCAAGATAATGTACAATACGAAAATGACGGAATTTGCAAAGAAGAAATAAATTATATTGTAACAGAAGAAACGAAACTACAAATGAAAAATGACGAAATTATGAAGGCAAATGAAGCTGAGCAAGCAGGAGCACCAATTACTGTAACAAAAACAATTGCAGTAGGAGATGGTAATGATATTTATGAAGGACAAGTGCAAAAATATACCATTAAAATTAAAAATAATACTAACCAAGAAATTAATGGAATTACAGTAAGAGATGAAATACCAGAAGAATTAGTGTATGTAGATGCGATTTTCAGAAATGGATTTGAAAATGAATACAAGAACAACGAAACTAAAACTAGTTACGAAATTTATATTCATGAAGAAGAAAAGCAGGAAGAGGGAGAAATACAAAAAAATGATCCACAAGAAACACAAAAATTAGAACCCTATGGAGAAATCCAAGTTTTCTATTTTGTAAGAGTAAAAAAATCACAACAAAATATAGGAAGGCAGATAGGAACAAAAGCACAAGTAATAATAGACGGAAACAGTAAGATTTATGAAACAAACGAAGTAAAAAATACAATTCAGGAAAGTAAAGTACAAGCTGATATGATAACTTATGTGGATGCAAGATATGAATATGGAAAAGGAAGTACCGTTAAATATAAAATTGTCATCAAAAATATTTCAAACGAAGAATTGACAGGAGTAAAAGCGATTAATCAAATTCCAAAGGGAGTTAGTTATAAAGTTGCAGGAGATATGATTTATGACGAAGAGAGTAAAAGTTATATTATCAATGAAACAGATACTAAGAAAGATGCAAACTACAATGAAAGTAGCAAAGTAGTAACATGGGAAATAGGAAACCTAAATGTAGGAGAAGAAAAAGCAATTTATATATCTATTAAACTAGAAGGAACAGAAGCAGATATTCAAACAATAGCTAATAAAGTAAGTATACAAGCAGATAATATGGATCCAATAACATCTAATACAGAAGAAGTAAAACAAGCAGCGACTGCAAAATGTACAATAACCAAACAAACCAATTTAACAGATAAATATGTATATGAAAGAGAAAATTTTGAATATATTCTAACAATAGCTAATACAGGTAAAGCAAAAATAACAGCAGATCTTATCGACGAATTGCCAGAAGGGTTAATATTAGATAAAGTCATATCTAAAATAGGAAATGAACCAGAAGAAGAAATTATAACAGGTGGAATCAATATAAGATTTAACTTAGAAGTAGGAGAAGTTATGCAAGTGAGACTTCTAGTAAAAGCAGATAACTTACCAAAAGGAAAAGAAGAATTAGAAATAAGGAACAAAGCAGTAGTAAAAGATGAGATTGAAATTAATGAAACATCAAATGAAGTAACAACAATTATTAGAAAAAATCCAAATTCTACAGACGAAGAAGAATATCCAGACGACGAAAATAAACCTGGAGGAGAAGACCAAAGTAATAATTATAGTGTAACTGGAACAGCATGGATTGATGAAAATAAAAATGGTGAAAAGGACAATACAGAAAAAGTATTAGCAGGAGTACCTGTAAAATTATATGATATTAACGGGAACAACATAACAAGTTCCATAACAGGAAATGATGGCAATTATAGTTTAACAGGTATAACGGAAGGAAATTATTTAGTAGTTTTTGAATATGACAATAGAAGATATACTTTAACAGAATATCAAAAATCAGGTGTAACAGAGGAGAAAAATTCTAATGTGACAATAGGAGAAATAGCAGGAAAAACAGTAGCTATTACTGATGAAATAAAAATAACAAAACGTAATATTGAAAACATTAATATGGGAGTAATTGAAAGCCAAAAATTTGATTTACGATTAGACAAATATATTAGCAAAATAATAGTTCAAAATTTAACAGGAACAAAGGAATATAGCTACAATAATGCTAACTTTGCAAAAATTGAGGTAGATAGAAAGACTGTAAACAATACAACGGTAACTATTCATTATAAAATTAGCGTAACGAATGAAGGTGATACACCAGGATATGCAGAAGAAATAATAGATTATCTTCCAGAAGGCATACAAGTAAATCCAAGATTAAATAAGGACTGGGAAGAAGAAAATGGAAAATTAATTAGTACAAGCCTAGGAGAAGAAATCATAAACCCAGGAGAAACCAGAACAATAGATTTAATTGTAAGCAAACAATTAACAGAGGACAATTTAGGAACTGTAGTAAATACGGCAGAAATAGAAAAAGATTATAATGAAAACTTAATAGGAGATATTGACTCTACACCAGGAAATAAAAAAGCAGGAGAAGATGATATGGCAACAGCAAGTGTTATTATAGGACTTAATACAGGTAGAATTATCTTATCTATATCATTAATCTTAATAACTATTATAATATTAGCAACAGGAACGTATTTAATCAAGAAAAAAATAATAAAAGCATAGAAAGAAGGTGAAAGGAATGAGAAGAATGAATGAAATAAGTAAAAAAGTAGGCAGTATCATATTTTTTCTATGTGTTAGTTTATGCTTGTTACAGAATACATCTAGAGCAGCAAAAGCAGCAAAATGGGCAAATGATGAAATTGATTACAAAAGAAATACTTTCGCCTCATACTATAATTGGAAAACAAGAAAAACAGATGAAGGAAAACATCTTATCTTGGAAAGGGAAAATGGCGAGAATACAAGATTGATTTTAAACTTTCAAGAAAAAGAGAATCGAAAATTTAGTAAAGACCCACTTTTAGATAGAACGCAAGGACTATATTGTTTACAACATAGAACAGAAGACCTAAGTAAACCAAAGCATAAAATAAGAAAAAATATAAGAGTAACAGAACAAACAAAAACGTATAACATAGACCTTAACAGTAATGCAGAAGCAAAAGACTGTAAAACAGCGGCACAAATAGCTTATATTCTTTCCGATACAACAAAAACAGTAGGAAAAAAAGCAAGAGGAGATCATGGGGCACAAGGTGCATTATGGTTATCTTCAAAAGAATATTACGAAGCTTTTGTAAGTGATGATATAGATGATGGTTTCTGGTCAGATATAAAAGATGGTGATGGAAATGAAGGCGATTGGGCAAAGAGAGAAGTTGCAAAAAAGAAGTATAACGAAGCACAAGCCTATAGTAGTATGAGTATTAAAAATACGACATTTACAACCAGTAGTTATTCAACTTGGAAAAGTTATGGGAACGACTATATTATAGGACCATTTAGAGTAACTTATACAGATTTTCAAAAAGAAGGAATAAAATTTGCAGGACAATATAAGAGTACATTTAATGGATCTACTTTAAAGTTTTGTGATGTAAATGGAAATGATGTAACAGTAAAAGACAATACACCATTCTATATTCGTGTGCCAAAAAGTTCAGCTAGTACAGGTGGAAATTTTAAATTTAATGCCAGAAGATTAAATGTAATAGCAGAATGGTGGGACATAAAATATGCAACTAATGCACAAGACCATTTATATTTAGGATATGCATATCGTCAGTATATTACACAAGGAGCAGAAGTTAATGTAGCTCCACCAAGTTTACAAATAATAAAAACAGACGCAGGCACAGCAAGACCAATACAAGGAATGGAATTTAAAATAAAAAATGCAAGTGGCTATTACCTAACATCAATGCCATCCAATGGATTAGCTGTATTTGGTTCAACCAATGCCTCTCAAGCCATGACTTTTACAACTGATGCGAGAGGACAAATAAATATACCAAGAATCGAAACAGGAACTTATACCATCATAGAAACAGGAGTAGGAAACAACTCGCAATATGAAGCAGCAGGGGAAATGAAAACAGTAACAATAAATAAAGCAGGAGTTACACCAGTTCCACTAACCAACAAAAAAGCCTTCATAAACTTATCAGGCTATGTATGGGAAGATATACACTATGAACCTTCAAAAGAAGGAGAATCAAATGGCTTATATCAAGGAAATAACAATGATAATAAAGATAAATTACTAGAAAATGTAACCGTAAAATTAATGAAAAATAGTGGCACAAGCAAAACACAAGAAAGTTTTAAAGACAGCAAAGGAAATCTAATAAGAGAAATAAAAACAGATAAAAACGGAAAATACAAACTATATGGAATAAGAATAGACGATCTAGATAAGCTTTCTATTGAATTTACCTACAATGGAATGAGTTACACAAACGTAAAACCACAAACATCAAAGCCAAACGGAAGCAAAGCAACAGAAACAGTAAAAGGAAATAGTAGAAACGAATACAACGAAAGATATACAAACATTGTACCAGGAGGAGCAACCAATAGTAAGGGAAGCAAAACAACCAACTTAAACTATCACACAAAAGACTATGAAAGTACTATGAATTATGGTAAAAATTCAGTATATGGATACCAAGGACAAGAATTTCCAATCAATGGAACTGACACCAATTTCCTAATACAAGCAACAACACAAGGAACCTATGACCTAAGAGGAGGAGAAACAGTAGACCAAATAAGAGCCTCAGGAAAAGAAGAAATTCCTAACATCAATTTAGGATTATGGGAAAGAATACAACCGCAATTAAATATATCAAAAGACATTAATAGTGCAAAAGTAAGTATCAATGGAGCAGAACATATTTATCAATATGGTGATCAGACCAATAATAGTGACAGAATGAAAAAAATATATGAAGCAATAAAGAACCAAACAGGTAATACTTATACAAGTCCTTATGAAGTACCACCAAAAGTAAAATTTGAAACACCATATGCAAACATGTCATACGAAAGAGCCTTATACCCATCAGACGTTTACTATGAAGCACCTAAGAATCAAGAAGATAAAAACCTAAGAGTAAAAGTCATTTACCAAATAGGTGTCTTGAATCAAGCATCTGGACTAAAAACAATTGTAAACGAAATAGATGACTATTATGACAGTAAATACATAAAAGCAGAAGGAGCAAATAAAACAAAAATAAAAGTAGGAAGAAAAATAGATGCTAAAACAGGAGAAGTATCCCAAGAAGGAAATGACAAAATAGAATACGAATTACAGCCATTAAATAATGCTGACTATTATAAGATTCATATCAAAAATATTAACTTAGAAGCAGGGAAGTCGAAACGACCAGAAGAGGGAACTTACATCTATATACAACTAGAAATAGAAAAAGACCAAATCAAGCAAATTGTAACAGAAAATGAGGACGACAATAAGAACGTAAAACTAGACAACATAGCAGAAATTGCATCCTACTCCGTAAAAGATAAAAACAATGCTATTTATGCAGGAATTGACAAAAAATCAGCACCAGGAAATGTGAACCTAACTAACCAAAAAACCTATGAAGCAGATACCGATAAAGCCCCAGGACTAAAATTAGTTTTAGGAGAAGAAAGAAAAACGTCAGGAAAAGTATTTATAGACAAAGTAAAGGAAGATAACAAATTTAATCCAAATGGAGTAAATCACGCACAAGTTCGTCAAGGAAACGGTTCTTATGATAATGGTGAAGTAGGAATAGAAGGTGTAACAGTAGAACTGGTATATCCAAACAAAACAGAAGCAAAAACCTACCAAAAAGATAAAAACGAATGGAGACATGTAAAAGCAACAACAAATGACCAAGGAGAATTTAGCATAGAAGGATTCATACCAGACCAATATATTCTAAAATACACCTGGGGAGGACAAGAATACTATGTGGATTCAAATCAGAAAGAAAAAATAAGAGTGCAAGACTACAAAGGAACTATATATAACGAACCAAACAGAGAGAAAGAGAAAGGTTTGGAATGGTATAAATTAGAAAATCGTTATAGTGATGCTAAAGACAACTATGAAACAAGAACTAGTATTGACAAACAAAGTAGCATGATAACAAACAGCAACAAAGAAGTAATTAAAAAGTATGAAGAAAACAGCCAGATAAAAGTAGAGAAAGACAATGTAATAAAGACTGAGAAATTAATTAGAACAATGGATTCTTATACACCAGAATTCAGAGTCAACTTAGAATATGAACTAAATCCAACAAATGGAGGAAAAGAACATACAAACCATTTAGAAAATATGGACTTTGGAATTGTAGAAAGAGCCAAACAACAACTAGAGTTAAACAAAAACATCACTAGAACAAAAGTAATCTTATCTAATGGAAATCTACTAATCGATGCTAAAATAGATGATGGAGAGTTAAAAGATGTAAAATATGCAACCTATATGCCAAGAGCATCAAATGAAGGACAACTAAAATTAGAAGTAGACAACGAAATCTTACAAAATGCAGTACTAGAAATAGAATATGAACTAAAAGTAAGAAACACAAGTGAATTAGATTATAACAACGAGGAATTTTATTGGTATGGAGAAGGTTATGGAGAGAATGAGAATAATTTAGTAGAATTAAATGCTAACACAGTAATTGACTATTTAGATAACAATTTATCCAATAATCAGCAAACTGAAAATTCAGGAACAGAATGGAAGACTTATACAACAGAAGAAAAGAAGGAGCTAACAAAGACAGGAAATGAGACATTAAATGGTTTACTGGCAGAAAACTTAAAAGCAGTAGTAAGCAAAATAAATACAATCATGGAAACCAAAACATTAGGAAAAAAATTGAAGCCGAAAGGAGATTTACAAGAAACTAGTGTGAAATTAAAAGCTTACAAGATGTTACCAAGTGTATTAAAAGAAGAAGACACAAACTTTGGAAACGATGCTGAAATAATAAAGGTTACAAAAACAGGAGGATCTACCCTAACAACGACACCAGGAAGCTATAATCTGAGCGAGGCACCAAAAGAAGTAGACGAAGCAACAGCAGAAACAGTAACCATTGTACCACCAACAGGATTAGACATAAATGTAATAGCATACACATTACTTGCAATTAGTTCATTAGGAATCTTAACAGCAGGAATTATACTAATCAGAAAATTAGTATTAAAATAAGAAAGAAGCGATGTTTTTTGGGACGAGGTCAAAAAACATCGCTTTCTTTCTCATTTTTATTGCTTTTTTTTACAATCTGTAATAAAATAAAAAGCAGAAAAACAAAAAATAAAAAGAAAAATAAAAAAATAAAAAATAAAATGTCAAAAACTTTTTTAAGGTAGCTCCCTAAAAAAGACAAAAACCACGAAGGACAAGTAGTAAAATAAGCCTATAAAAAAGAAGAGGTGGTAAGGATGTATCAAAATGAAAATATCATAGAAGAAAAACAAAATCAGAAAATGAACATTTTTTCAAATGTATTTGCTGTAAAAAATATTGTTATCTATATTATTTCACTCATGTTATCCATGGTGGGACTAGGAGGAGAATTCTCAATCTTTAGTATCAGTATGCTAGGTGCATGCTTTGCATCCTCAATTCCCGCATTAGGAATTATCATAGTATCGTTAATGGGAAACCTAATAAAATATGGAGTAGGAGGGGCATTAGGCTATTTCTTAACAGCCCTAACTTTAGTTGTGACCCTATTTTTAGTAAAACCAATTTACAACGAAAAAGAAAGAAACGAAAAAATCAAAATAGGAAAACACATATTATTTGCAACCCTAACCGTACAAATTATAAAACTAGCCATGTCAGGCTTTACTTTATATGACGTATTAGCAAGCATTACAACTGCAATCATTGCTTTTGTATTTTATAAAATATTTGTAAATGCAAGCCTTGTATTACAAGAATTCTGGGCAAAAAGAGCCTTTACCATAGAAGAACTAATAGGAGCAAGTCTACTACTTGCCATTAGTGTAGGAGCCTTTGGTGACATCAACTTATTTGGATTCAATATCAAAAACATCATTAGCATATTAATTGTTATGATACTAGGTTGGAAAAACGGAATATTAGTAGGAACTACAGCAGGAGTAACCATTCGGAGTAACCTTGCGGTGTCATTACTGGTGGAGAACCAATCATGATAGCAGCCTATGCCATTTCTGGTATGATGGCAGGCATCTTTAATCGATTTGGGAAAATAGGAGTAGTAATAGGATTTGCCTTAGGAAATGTGCTACTTGCCTATGTATCCAATGGCTACACAGTAGAGTTAATCCACTTTAAAGAAATCTTAATTGCTTTTATCCGGACTATTAGCAGTACCAAACAATTTACATATCGAGTTAGAAGAATTTATCCGGAAATACCAAACTATTACCAATTACGCCAAACAGAGCGCTAAACAAAAGTAAAGAAGTAGCCCAAAACTTAGAACAAGTATCTAAAGCCATTCAAGAAATGGCAACAACCTATGACCAAGAAGAAAAAAGTTCTTTTGATGCCAACAAGCAAATATTCTTAACAGAACTATTAAGTAACCTAGAACCTTACAAAGACAATATGTTATATGAAGATATAGCAGATATAGAAGGAAAAATCATAGAAACCATATTCCAATACCTATTAGACAAGCAAGAAATTGATAGACAAGCTATTCTTGAGATTTTTGCAAAATGCAATAGCTACATCGTAGGATTTGACGACGAAGAAGTAAGTAAATACTTAGAACAAAACCTATCACAAATGATACGAACCATCAACCTATCCTACAAGGCAGCAAAGGCAGATTTTATCTGGAAAAAAAGAGTAGAAGAAAAACAAAAGAATATGCAAAAACAATTAGATGGAGTATCAAGAGCCATTGGAAAAATGGCGCAAGGTATAGAAAGCGAAATAGAAAATGAAGCCAAATACGAAAAACAAAAAGCACAAATCATGGAAATCTTAAAACAAAAAGGAATCCAAGTCCAAGACATGGCAATCAAAAAAGAAGGAAGATATTGCCTAGAAATTTACCAAGACGAAATTTTAGAAACAGCTAAAATAGAAACCATCCAAAAAATAGCAAGCAAAACGTTAGAAGAGCCGATTGAGATATTTGAAGAAGCCTGCATTGGAAAAAAACTAACCTTTTTATCAGCAGACAAATATGTAATGGCAATAGGAGCAGGAGAAACCACCAAAAGTAAAAGCGAAATATCTGGAGATGCCATGCTACAACTAAGGCTAAAAGATGGAAAATACCTAGTTGCCATAAGTGATGGAATGGGAACCGGAACCAAAGCACGACAAAGTAGTACCAGTTCTTTACGAATGTTAGAAAACTTACTATTATCAGGATTTGACAAAACCATATCACTAGACCTAATAAACACATCATTAATAGGTCAAAACACCGAAACCTTTGCTACACTAGATATTGCAATCATAGATTTATACGAAGGAACCATCGAATTTATCAAAAGTGGAGCCTGTCCAACCTACATCAAAAACAACAAAAAAGTACAAATCATAAAATCAACTTCTTTACCAACTGGAATGGTAGATGAAAACCACAACCACATTCAAACTTTTGACCGAGACATCAAATCTGGAGACATCCTAGTCATGTGTAGTGACGGAATCCTAGATGCCAACATTGAATACAAAAACAAAGAACTATGGGTAAAATACATGCTAGAAGACATAGAAACCACCAACACCAAAAAAATAGCAGACCTTATCCTAAACGAAGCTATAGACAACACCTTTGGAAATGTAAAAGACGATATGAGTGTTATCGTATGCAAATTCAAAGAAAAAGATTAGAAAACTTCCCCATTAGTTCCGGGTTTAAATGGTGACGATTTGCTATTTAGAACCGGAACTAATGGTAATTTAGCACAAAAAATGTCGAAAATTGCGATGAAAAGTACGTTGGAAAGTATTGCAATTTTCGGCATTTCGTGTTTTAATAAAGCCTAAGCAAT
>CAMSQT010000028.1 GCA_947062645.1 uncultured Clostridium sp.
ACCAACTTATTTCAGTTTTTAAGACTAAAACGGAAATTCAAATAATAATTATCTAATTTTTACTTTTTTCTTTAAGGCTCTTTTTTTATGGGCTAAAATATGGTATACTAATAACATAAGTCGGTAAATGCGTTTGAACTAATACCGGTTTATAATTATAAATAGAGTATAAATAAGATAAGGAGAAATTTTATGGAAGAAAGATTGGAGATTTTAATTGCAAGCCTACGGAAGCAAAGAATAGTAGAAGTACTTTGCTCAAGTGAGAATGTGGAGGAGGCATGGGCTAAGTACAGAAAGATAAAAAATAATATTGAGTATGAACTTACAACTTTTGTAATGGACTTCAATGTTCTTTGCGACGAAACAGGAAAAGAAGAAAATGTACTTGATATCATAAAAGTAAAAACGAAAGATGCAATTTTAATCTGTATGTTATGCTATATGACATCAATTCCATGTGAAAAACTAGTAGACACAAAGGCTTTAAAGAAGGCTTTGATAAAAGCTTCAAAGGTATCTTTGAAAGAAAGGTTTTGTAAAAAAAATAAACCAAAAGTGGCTAGAAGGCTACTAATCTATCTTTACAAAAAAAGAAAACAATTATATTGTTTGGAATTAGAGGAAAATGAATTTATGAAATTCTTCCTTTAAAAAGAAACAAAAAGTTCAAACGCAAACTAGCAAAGCAGGTGATATTGGGTGCTACCTAATGTTTCCTGCTTTACTTATGGGCTAAAAAATGATATAATAGTAACATAAACTGTAAATGTGTTTGAGTCAAGATATCAGTTTATGATATAATTAACAGGAGGATATAGAATGGAAAAATTAGACTATATGGTTAAAGGGTTTCAAAAAGAGGGATTTATAAAACGGATTTCTACACCCAAGGATAAAAAAGTTAAGTTAGAAAGATTTAAAGAAATTCAAAAGCAACTAGAAAAGGACTTAAAAGAATTAAAGAAAGAAATTGAGCAACATCCAATTTATAAGAAGAATATTTCTACTGAAGAGGCTGTGACAATCTTTACTATCGCTATGATGGCAGAAGTTAAATGTGAAGAATTATTGGAAGATTCAGGGGTATTATATTATGCTATACAAAAGGTAACGGGAGAAGAGGAAAAAATAGCAACAAGGATGAATATATTAAATTTAGAAATTGGTTTGTAGAGGATGAATTGGATGAATTAGTAATGAGATTCTTTTAAGAGCAAAGCTCAAACACAAAAACTTAAAAGCAAAAGAAGGTTTTAGCTAATACCCAAAACCTTCTTAGCCTTTTTAATATCTTCTAAATTAGCACTCCTAACACCTTCCAAAGAATAAGTAAGCCCAAGCCTTTTCCACTTAAACTTACCCATATCATGATAGGGAAGAAGTTCCACCTTTTTAACCGTCTTCAAACTAGCAATAAGATTCTTTAATTTTAACAAATCTTCGTTATTATCAGTAACACCAGGAATCAAAACCTGTCTAATCCAAATATCAATTCCATTATCACTTAAATATTTAGCAAAATCTAATTCTAATTCATTCGAAAAACCAACTAAATCCTTACACTTTTTGCTATCAATATGTTTAATATCTAGCAAAACCAAATCTGTTAAGGAAAGTAGCTTTTTTATATCAGCGTTTAAAGAAACCATACCGAGAGGTATCAATACAGGTGTGAATATTTTGCTCTTTTAATTTTGTAAAAAGTTCAATTAAAAACTTTACCTGTAAAAGAGGTTCTCCACCAGTAACTGTTACGCCACCGGTTAGGGCAAATATAATTTTTATAACGCATAATTTTATCCCAAATATCGTCTAGCGATTTATAGCTTCCTTCTTTCATATCCCAAGTATCACGATTATGGCAATACTTGCATTGCAAATGACAACCTTGCAAAAATAATACAAAGCGAATGCCGAGGACCATCAACTGTTCCAAAGGATTCAATGGAATGAACCTTGGCATAATATCTTAAATCTTTATTCATGATTTTTCCTCCACACCTAAAGGGATACAGTTTGCTTACACTCTTAATTACTAAAATGTGAAAAAAGAAACGTCCCCAATTGCACATTAAATTTTTTCGTGGATGGTTCTGTTAATAACATCTAATTGTTGTTCTTTGGTTAATTTCGTAAAGTTTACGGCATAACCAGATACACGAATGGTTAGCTGAGGATATTTTTCTGGGTGTTCCATGGCATCTTCTAGTAGTTTACGGTCAAAGACATTGACATTGATATGATGTCCAGTTTGTGAAAAATAGCCATCTAACATATTTACTAGGTTTGCAACTCTTTCGTCTTCGGTTTTTCCAAGGGTTCCTGGTGTAATAGAGAAGGTATAGGAAATTCCGTCTTCTGCAGAGTCAAATGGTAATTTGGCAATAGAATTCATAACCGCTAAGGCTCCATTGGTATCTCTTCCATGTAGAGGGTTAGCACCAGGGCCAAAAGGTTCTCCGGCACGTCTTCCGTCTGGTGTGTTTCCAGTTGCTTTTCCATAGACTACATTAGAGGTAATGGTTAAAATAGATAGTGTGTGTTTTGCATTTTTGTAAGTTTGATGTCTTCTTAATTTGTTCATGAATGTTTTCACAACGTCTACTGCAATTTGATCAACGTTATCGTCGTCATTTCCGTATTTTGGGAAATCGCCTTCTACGATATAATCAGTAGCAAGACCAGTTTCGTTACGAACTACTTTTACTTTAGCATATTTGATAGCAGATAAAGAATCTGCTACAACAGATAAACCAGCAATACCACATGCCATAGTACGAATAATTTCTCTATCATGTAAAGCCATTTCGATTGCTTCGTAAGAATATTTGTCATGCATATAATGTATCATGTTTAAAGCTTTGATATAAATTCTTGCTACATAATCCATCATTTGGTCAAATTTTTCCATGACTTCGTCATAGTTTAAATATTCACTTGTAATTGGTTCAAATTTAGGTGCTACTTGTTTTCCTGTAATACCATCTCTTCCACCATTAATAGCATATAGTAAGGTTTTTGCTAAGTTTGCTCTTGCACCAAAGAATTGCATCTGTTTTCCTATTTTCATAGGAGATACACAACAAGCAATACCATAGTCGTCACCTAGTGTAATTCTCATTAAGTCGTCATTTTCATATTGGATAGAAGAAGTGTTGATAGATAGTTTGGTTGTATATTTTTTAAATCCTTCTGGTAGTTTTGTAGACCATAATACAGTTAGATTTGGTTCTGGTGCTGGTCCTAAGGTCTCAAGAGTGTGAAGAATTCTAAATGAATTTTTGGTAACTAGAGTTCTTCCATCAATTCCCATACCACCAATACTTTCTGTTACCCAAACAGGGTCACCACTAAATAATTCATTATATTCAGGTGTTCTTAAAAAACGAACCAATCTTAATTTCATAACAAAATGATCCATTATTTCTTGTGCTTCGCTTTCTGTTAAACTACCATTTTTTAAATCTCTTTCAAAATAAATATCCAAAAAGCTTGAGGTTCTACCAATACTCATAGCAGCACCGTTTTGATCTTTGATGGCTGCTAAATAACCAAAGTATAACCATTGAACAGCTTCTTTGGCAGTTTTAGCTGGTTTTGATAAGTCGAACCCATAGCTAGAAGCCATTACTTTTAATTCGTTTAGAGCAACAATTTGCTCGCTGATTTCTTCTCTTTGACGAATCACATCTTCTGTCATTTCGTCCACATTTAATACGTCTAATTCTTGTTTCTTTTCTTCTATTAGAACATCTACACCATATAGGGCAACTCTTCTATAATCTCCAATAATTCTTCCACGTCCATAACCGTCTGGTAAGCCAGTTAATAAGTGGGAACTTCTAGCAGCTCTTATATCAGGAGTATAAACACTAAATACACCATCATTGTGAGTTTTTCTGTATTTGTGGAAAATTTCGCTAACTTCTGTGTCAACTTCTCTTCCATAGCTTTGACAAGATTTTTCTACAATTCGAATTCCTCCAAAAGGCATGATAGCTCTTTTTAATGGGGCATCTGTTTGAAGACCAACAATTTCTTCTAATTCTTTATTAATATAACCTGCTTTGTGACTGGTTATGGTAGATGGTGTTTTGGTATCGATATCTAAAACACTACCAGGACTTTCTTGTTCTTTTTTGTATAATGCTAATACTTCTTCCCATAGTTTTTTTGTTTTTTCAGTGGCAGTACTTAAAAAACTTTCGTCACCTTCATATGGGGTATAGTTTTTTTGAATGAAGTCACTTACATTGATTTCACTTTGCCAATCTCCTTTATTAAATCCATTCCATTGCTCAAATTTCATAATTTACCTCCCTTTATTAGTTTATATTATTAACATTTTTAACAAATATTATCATAACATACTTAAAAAATATTAGCAACTTTTTAGGGTTTAAATATATATAAAATTTTGAAAATAAACTGTTGCAAAAACAACAAAAAACCAATATTTAAAAATACTGGTTTTTGTTATTTATGCATCTAAGTCAGTTTCAACAATTGCTTTAGCTACATTATAGATTAGTTTTTGTTTATCTGGTGAACAACTTTTAAATAATTCTGCAAATTCTTTGTTTAAGTAATTTTTAGAATTGCTTGCTGCTCCATTTAAAACGTAACCTTCTGTTACATCTAATAAGCCACATAATTGATTTAATCTTTTTAAATTGATGTGTGAGTTTCCTCTTTCTACTCTGCTTAAAAAAGCAACTGAAATATCAATTTGTTCTGCTAAGTCTTCTTGGGTTAAATTTTTTGCCAATCTTGCTTGTTTAATTCTTTGTCCTATTACTGAATAATCTAGTGCCATGTTTAATCTCAATCCTTTCCTTTTTTTCTTCATTAAGATAATAGCATTTTATAGTTTAAATTTACAGAAACTCAAAAGTATAGGCTAAACTTATATGTAAAAAACAAGTATAAATAGCAAAGAAAAACCATATAATAGTAGGAAGAAAAACGAAGTTACATAGAAAAACAAAGAAAAATAGAGGAAAATAAAGGGAAAAGAAGAAAAACATGTAAAAAACGTATGAAATTAACAATAAATTTGAGAAAAATTGGTCAAATTGAAGTAAAAATAGTATACATAATTTGATTTTGGAAACAATATGTAGTATAATAGACTTTGTCAAATTTTTAAAATAACATAAAGTAAAAGGAGAGTGGATTTTATTTTAAACAGAAAGCTAAAATATAAAACCAGAAGAAAAATGAAATATTTTAATATTATTATTTTGTCTACCAGTTTAATTGTAGGCTTATTGTCAGTCAAAAGTAAGCCAATGTATAAAGTAAGCATTTCTGGAACAGAATTAGGCTATGTACCAAATAAACAAGCATTAGAAGAAAAAGTAAAATCTAGTATTTTAGAAGAAGAGGAAAAAAATGTAGATAATATTGCAATAAAAGAAGAACCAGAATATGTTTTAACTTTTGTTGACACAAAAAGCATAGGAAAACAAGAAGAAATGATAAAAGACGAAATGATAGAAGCAGTAAAACAAGAAACAATCATTACTTACAAATATTACGAACTAGCTTTAAACAACCAAGCAATTGATGCAGTAGACACAATAGAAGAAGCGGAAGACTTGGTAAGCAATATAAAAGAAGAAAGAAAAGAAGCGTTAGACTTAAGTATTATAGAAAAATATACGGAAAAGAAGGAAGAAGTAAAAACAACAGACCTAGAAGTTGCTAAAAACGAAATTCAAGGAAAAATAACAGAAAAAATAGAAGAAGTAGAAAAGCAAAAAGCAGAAGAAGAAAGGATTAATAGTATGCCAGAAATTAATGGCATTAAGTTAGCCTATGTACCAGTAACAGGAACCATAACATCTCGTTATGGTGTAAGTAGTAGAATAAGAAGCAGTAACCATACAGGGTTAGATATTGCGACAGGAAGTGGAACCCCTATTAAAGTAGTTGCTTCAGGAACAGTTACTTATGCGGATTATAAAGGTTCTTATGGGAATGTTGTAAAAGTAGATCATGGGAATGGATTAGAAACATGGTATGCTCATACTAGTAAAATGTATGTGACGGAAGGACAGCAAGTGCAAGCTGGAGAAGTAATTGCAACAGTTGGTTCTACGGGTAATTCAACTGGTCCTCATTTGCATTTAGAGGTAAGGGTTGATGGTGAGCATGTAAATCCACAAAATTATTTGTATCATTAGGAAGGAAGCCTTAAGTTTTCTCTTACCTTGAGAAACTTAAGGCTTTTTATAATTTTTCTATTTCCTTTTTGGTTAGTTTTGTTACTTTTTGAATGTCTTCTTTGTTCATACCAAATTTTAAAAGTTCTTTTGCTGTTTCCAAAATTCCTTGCTTTATTCCTATGTTTCTTTGTCTTTGGCTTTCTTTTTCTAGAACCTCAATTACCATGTCTTTTCCCTCACTTTCTAAATTTTCTAATAATTTCTCAATTTCTTCTGGTGGTAATTTTTCTTTCATTATGAAAGCAATAATGCTTTTTAAAACAATACGGTTGTCTTTATCTTTTTCTGTTTTAGTCATATTTGCTAATAATTTAGCAATATCTTCTTGCTTTTCTAACTTTTCTAATAATAACATTTTAGAAAAAAACAAAGTGTCTTTTTCTAAGTCTTCATTATTATAGTCATTGGCATCAATTACAATATATTCACCTAAGTTTAGTGTTTTTACTCCTTCTAGCGTTTCTTGACAGTCTTTAAGATATTTTTCTACGTCCCATTTTTTATTTCCTGTGTATATTATAATAGGAATAATAGTTGGTAATTTGTGATTGTTTTTTGTCATTTTTTTACCTCTGGTGGCTTCTTTGATAATTTCTAATTCATAACCTAAAATTCTTTGTGGCATATTATAGTCAATAGTTCTTTGATGCTCGATTAAAAAGAAGATTTCTTTATTTTTCATTTTATAGACAATATCTGATTCGCTTTCCTGAAACCTATAATTGATATGCTCTGTACTATATTTTTCAATATCTTTTTTGTGCAATTTTTTAGTTGGTTTTAAAATTCGATTTAATAGCTCTACTACTTGCTTTTTTTCACCTAATACAATTTTAAAAATCTTATCATGTGGTTTGTTTATTTTAGCATTTCCTAAGTTATAAGGAGTGCTTATATCTGATAATATAGGTGGATTAAGTTCTCTTTTTATTTTTAATATGTCAGCGATTAAATTATTTTCATAATTAAATTCCATATATTTTCCTCCATTATTATAATTTGTTTTGATTAATATGTCAACATTGCTTTTAAAGTAAAAATAATGAAATAAGTTATAATTTCACATTTTTTCTCACTTTTTTGTAAGTTTTCTTTTTTGGAACTTTAATTGATTTTAAATTTTTTGAATTAATTTATTTACCATAATACTATATTTTTCACAACAAACTATAATTTGAACTAGTCAATAAAAAATAAATTCAAGATAGTCAAGTAGAAACAAATTGTTATTGAAGTGACTTCGTACAATAAGTTGACTTAATTCTTGTTTGTTGATAAAATAAGAATACAAATAGTTAAAATGTAAATAATAACACAAAAGAAAGTAGGAATTATCATGAAAAGTATAAAAAAATTAAGAGAAAAAGAAGAAGGAATCACTTTAATTGCATTAGTAATAACTATTATTGTTTTATTAATTTTAGCTGGGGTAAGTATTGCAACTTTAACAGGAGAAAATGGAATACTTCGGAAAAGCTTCAACTTCAAAAGAAACAACCGAAGAAAAACAGGCAGAAGAAAAACTAAAATTAGTATTAATAGAGTTAGGAATGGATAAACGAACAGACACAACCTATAACGAAAATAGCTACATTGATAATAGAATCAATGAACAAGAAGGAATGACAGTCTTAGAAGGAGATATTGTATCAGTAGATGGATGGAAATTTGAAATTGATAGAAGTGTGCCTAAAATAGGAGAGAGCTTAGGAAAAGAAAATTTAAATCTAGCAATTGTAATAGAAGCAAAGGTTTCTACAAGTGATGATTATACAAAAGCTACAATTACTATAGAAATAGAATATGAAGGAGAAATAGAAAGTATTGAGATTAACGGAGAACAAAAACAATTACCAGGAAAACAAAATGGAAAGTATGTGTTATCCACAGATGTAGTGGACAATGGGGATTATGAGATTATAGTAAAAGATAAAGAGGGTGGATTTAGTAGGAAAAAAGTAAAAGTTAGTGATATTATAAAAGATATGTATATTTATAATAAAGCTGATATGGAGAAGTTTAGAGATATTGTGAATACAACAGGTAGAACATTTAAAGATAATACCGTGTATGTAATGAGTGAAATTAATTTAGAAGGTTCTAATGCAGACCAATGGGTACCTATTAGTAACTTTGAAGGAACCTTTGAAGGAAATAATCACACAATTAATGGAATATATATTGATTCTAATGAAGATGGTATAGGTTTTTTTAAGAGTAATAGAGGGACAATTAAAAATATAATAACTTCTAAAGATTCTTTTATAAAAGGAAAAACTTATGTAGGAGGAGTTGTTGGGATAAATTATGGAACCATAGAATATGTGATTAATAATGCAAAGGTTGTTTCTACTGGTGCTGCTACAGGAGGAATTGTAGGGAGAGGACAAGGAAAAATCAGTAAATCAGCAAATTTAGGAGATATATCAGGAGGAAGAGCCAGTAATGGGACGAGTCATACAGGAGGAATTTGTGGAGATTTAGTTAACGGAATAATAGAAGAATGTTTTAATAAAGGGACAGTATCTATAGGAACAGCTAGTATGGCTTCAGGAATTGCTAGTAGGTCATATGGAGGTACAATAGAAAACTGTTACAACTCGGGAACAATTATTGGAACAGGAAATACTTTTGGAGGAATTATGGGATTCACAGGTGATTCTTCCGAACCAGATATATATGTAAAAAATTGTTACAATATAGGAAAATTACAAACAGGAACATATTTACAAGGAGGAATTGTAGGGAACGATACAAATCGTAAAATGCAAGCAAGTAATAACTATTGGCTAGATATTTGTGGTGCAAGCGTAGGAAGTGGAAACCCATCTGGAAATACCAATGCTGTCAAAAAAACCGAAGCACAAATGAAAGCATTAGCAACAACTTTAGGAGATGCTTATACAAATGACATTCAAAATGAAGATGGAACTTGGAAATATAATGATGGTTACCCTATTTTAGTATGGCAGATAGAAAAGTAAGAAATGCAACGAAAAAAGTTTGTTAACAATAAAATTAAAAAAATCCACTGAAAAAATCCTTGACAAATTTTCCTAATAATATATAATAAATATGGTTAAACTAAACACAAAAGAGGAGGAATTTTTTTATGTCTAACAACATAACCCAAGAAGAAGAACAAAAAGTTCAAAACATGATAAACGAACTAGTCGAAAAAGCCAAAAAAGCATCCCAAGAATATTTGAAATTAGACCAACAAACGGTAGACAACATCACAAAAGCCATGTCAATGGCAGGATTAGAACATCACATGGAACTAGCAAAATTAGCCGTAGAAGAAACGGGAAGAGGAATTTATGAAGATAAAATAACTAAGAACATGTTTGCAACAGAATATGTATATCATAGCATTAAATACGAAAAAACAGTAGGAATTATCAACGAAAACGAAGAAGAAGACTATGTAGAAATAGCAGAGCCAGTAGGAATTATTGCAGGAGTAACACCTGTTACCAACCCAACTTCTACTACTATGTTTAAATCTATCATAGCAGCCAAAACCAGAAATGTTATTATCTTTGGTTTTCACCCATCTGCTCAAAAAAGTAGTAGCATGGCAGCCGAAATTGTAAGAGAAGCAGCAATCAAAGCTGGAGCGCCAGAGGATTGTATTTTATGGATTGAAGAGCCAAGCGTTTTAGCAACCAGACTATTAATGAACCATCCAGATGTAAATTTAATTTTAGCAACTGGTGGAACAGGAATGGTAAAAGCAGCATATTCTTGTGGAAAACCAGCATTAGGCGTAGGTCCACGGAAACGTACCATGTTATATCCATAAAAGTGCCAAACTAAAAACATCAGTAAATGACTTAGTACTATCCAAAGCATTTGACAATGGTATGATATGTGCTTCTGAACAAGCCGTTTTAGTCGATAGAGAAATCTACCAAG
>CAMSQT010000029.1 GCA_947062645.1 uncultured Clostridium sp.
CACTCGATCCAACACTCTTTCCCTACACGACGCTCTTCCGATCTAAGAAAAAATTAGGTATCAAGAACCAATGAAAAATCACACCACCTTTAAAATAGGAGGACCAGCAGAATGCCTCATAAAAATCAAAACAAAAGAAGACTTACAAGAAGCACTAAAACTGGCAAACGCTAAAAAAATACCCATTACTGTAATAGGAAACGGAAGCAACCTATTAGTAACAGACAAAGGAATTAAAGGAATTACCCTAAGAATAGACATAGAAAAAATAGAAACCAGAAAAACAGGAGAAAAAATAGAAATCACCGTAGGATCAGGAGAAAAACTAGGAAAACTAGCACGGAATGTGTTTAAAACAAGAAATAGAAGGCTTAGAAGAACTATCACGGAATCCCTGGAACAATCGGTGGAGCCATAAGAATGAATGCTGGTGCTCATGGAAAAGAAATAAAAGACATTATAAAAACTGTAAAATGTATGGACTACCAAGGAAACGAAAAAGAATTCCCAAAAGAAGAATTAGAATTTGACTATAGAACCAGCCGTTTCAGAAGAGAAAAATACATCATTACAGAAGTAACACTAGAATTACAAAAAGGAAAAAAAGAAGAAATCAAAGAAAAAATGGAAGAATACCAAGCTTACCGAAAAGATAAGCAACCAATTGAAATGCCAAGTGCAGGAAGCACCTTTAAAAGAGGAGCTGACTTTATTACGGCAAAATTGATTGATGAAGCCGGCCTAAAAGGCTACCAAATAGGTGGTGCTGAAGTTTCCACCAAACACAGTGGTTTTGTGGTAAACAAAGGAAACGCTACCGCAAAAGACGTTTTAGAATTAGTAGAAAAAATTCAAAAAACAGTGTATGAAAAATTTAAGAAAAAAATCGAATTAGAAATCGAAGTGATAGGAGAAAAATAGAATGAATGGATTTATGCAATGGTTCAAATCAAGCAACAAAATGAAAAGATGGATGTTTTTAATTGTAATAGGAATTTTATTAGCCTGCTATGGACTAGCTAAAATACTAGTTATGAAAGAAATTTCTTTTGAAGAAGTAGGAAAAGTAGTAGTAGCCTTTGTACTAGGATTTATTTCTATTATACTAGGGCTTATTTTCCTAAACAAAAGAACCATGGAAGTCTTAATTGAGGCAACAGACAGAAGAATGGAAGACAAAAAAAATGTCAATGTAAAATCCCTAATCTTTAACAAAAAAGTATATGACAAAGGACCAAATATCGTAGTAATTGGAGGAGGAACAGGACTAAACACCGTACTTTCAGGCTTAAAAAATTACACTAGCAACTTAACAGCAATCGTTGCCATAACCGACTATGGAGAAGAAGTGACAAATTCAAGAAAAGTTTTAGAAATGCTACCTTTGCAAGATGTAAAAGACAGCATCATTTCGCTAGCCTCTAAAGAAGAAGGTGAAATGGAAAAAATATTAAATTATCAGTTTAATAAAGGAAGATTAGAAGGACTAGACTTTTTAGATATCTATTTTTCAGCCATGAGAGAAATCAATGGAAACATAGGAAAAGCTGTGATAAAAAGTAACGAAATATTAGGAATGATTGGAAAAGTAATGCCAGTTACTTTAGACGAAATGAAGATAGTAGCAGAACTTGCTAACCGGTTATATGGTAGAACAAAAATCTAAAATCCAAGAAGTAACCATTGAAAAATTAACAAAAATTAATCGTATCGTATTAAATCCTTCAAACTGTAAAGCAGCACCTGGCGTAGTAGATGCTATCAAAAAAGCAGATTGTATTATCATTGGACCACGGAAGCCTATATACTAATGTTATTCCAAGTCTATTAGTAAATGGCGTAGCAAAAGCCATCAAAGAAAGTACAGCCATCAAAGTATACATTAGTAACATCATGACAGAACCAGGACAAACTGACAATTATAGCGTGTCTGACCATTTAAATGCCATTATCGAACATTGTGGAAATGGAATTGTAGATTACTGTATCTATGACACGGGGGAAGTCATTCCAGAACTTATCAAAAAGTACAATAAAGAAGGACAAGACTTAGTAGAACAAGACATTGATAAAATAAGAGGAATCAAATTCTTACAAAGAAATCTATCAACTGTAGCCAATAGCCATATAAGACATGACCCAGGGTTAGTAGCAGCATCTGTTATAGAACTAATTTGTGACGATTTAAAATATCAAGACAAACAAAATGACCCACAATATTTAATGCTAAACAATAAACTAAGAGAAGAAAAAAGAATTGGCAAAATCAAAAAAGCCATGAAGAAAAAAGAAAAAAAGAAAAGCATGGAAGGAAAACGACTTAAAACACCAAAAAGTAAAAGCAAATTTAGCAGTAAATACCAAGATAGAATTGAAGCCATTCGAGAAGCAGATGAAAAATTTAAAAACCCAGAAGAAGTAAACGAAATAACAAAAAAAGAAATCAAAGAAGAAATAAAAGAAGAACAAAAATTAGAAAAAAACAAGTTAGACGAAATAATAGTAGAAACAGAAGAAACAATTGAAACAAAAATGGAAAACACAAGATTGACCACCGAACAAGACTTAGAAAAAGCAAGACAAAATCTAGAACATATGTTAGAAGCAGCAAAAGCAGATTTAGAAAGAACCAAAATAAGTAGACAAGAACAAAACTATGAAGAACCATCAATTATAGCACCAATTGCAACCATTGAAAAGCAAATAAAAGAAAAGAAAAAACCAGCCACCAAAAAAGCACCAGCACATGCAAAAACCAAAAAAACAACAAGTGTAAAACCAAAAACAACCAAACCAAAAAGTGCAAGGGGAAGAAAGAAAAAGGGAACAGGGGACGTTCCTTAAATCCCCATTGTAGGGATTAGGGGACAACCTTAGCTGTATGAATGCGAAACCAACGATAGAATACCTCGAAAGGAAGAAAAAAGATGCAAATTACGAAGGAAAAATTAAGTTTAGAAGAAGGACTAAAGAAGGAATGGATTATCACAAATGGAATAGGAGGATTTAGTTCTTCTACTGTAATTGGAGCGAATACCAGAAAATATCACGGCTTATTAATTGCTCCCTTAGCACCACCTGCAAGAAGACATTTGATTGTATCAAAATTAGATGAAAGTATCGAAATAAGGAACAAAAAATATGATTTATATACTAATATAGGCACCTCATATGTTTCCCATGGTCATGAATACCAAGAAGAGTTTAGAAGAGACTATGTACCAATTTTTAAATATAAAGTGGGAAAAGTAGAAATCACTAAAATGATAGCAATGGAATATGGGCATAATACAGTAGGTGTATTTTATAAAGTAAAAAACGAAGGAACCAAGGCAAAGCTGACCTTAGCACCAGTCGTTAATTTTAGAGATTTCCATCAAATGAATACCAACCATTATTTTAATGTGGTACAAACCATTAACAAAACAAAGGTTAAATTAGTAATAGACGGTAATTCACAAACTCCAATCTATATGAACTTAAGTGAGGGAGAATATAAAGAACACCAAAATGACACATTTTCTAACATGTTCTATTTAGAAGAAGAAAAAAGAGGATTTTATCCAGAAGAAAACCACAGTGTTCCTGGTGTATATGAGGTACAGATACCAGCTAATAGTGAAAAAGAAATCTCATTTGTGTGTTCGTTAGAAGAAAACATTGAGCAAAAAAGTGTAAGAAAATTTATCAACAATGAAATTATCCGTTTGGGAGAACTATTTAATGAATCCTTATTAATTGATAACCGAAAGAACAAAAAAACCAAAAAAGAAATAGAAAAAGATGACTTGATTAAAACCTATTTAATGGCAGCAGATAGCTTTATTGTATATCGACCATCTTTTAACTTACATACCGTAATGGCAGGCTATCCATGGTTTTTAGACTGGGGGCGTGATACCTTAATTGCTTTTGAAGGATTATTATTAATCCCAAAAAGATTTGAAATAGCAAAAGAAGTTTTACTAACCATGATACGAGATGTCAAATATGGTTTAGTACCAAATGGCTATTCTGGTTATGATAATAGACCGCTTTACAATAGTGTTGATGCCTCATTACTATTATTTGAACAGATACAAAAATACATCCAATATACAGATGATTATGAATTTGTAAAAGAAAAATTATATCCTGTTATGCAGGAAATCTTAGAAAACTATGCAAAAGGAATAGATGTTGATGATAATAACATTTATTTAGATAATGATGGTTTGCTAGTTTCTGGAACAGACCAAACTCAAAACACATGGATGGATGCCAAATATGATGGGAAAGCCGTTACTCCAAGAAATGGAAAAGCCGTTGAAGTAAACAGTTTATGGTACAATGCAAACTGTATTATGGCAGACCTTTGCAAAAAATTCAAACATCCTATCTTAGCAAAACAACATAAAGAAATGGCAGAAAACTGTAAAAGAGCCTTCCAAGACAAATTCTATAATCCAAAAACGAAATGCTTATTTGATGTTCTACGGAGATGATAAAATAAGACCAAACCAGCTATTTAGTATGAGTTTAAGCCATCCTGTACTAACCCCTAATTCACAAGAAGCAAATCAAATGTTAGCAACCGTAGAAAAGAAACTAGTAAACAGCTATGGACTAAAAACTTTAGCAAAAGGTGAGGAAAACTATGTAGAAATCTATGAAGGTGATCCTAAAAAAAGAGATACTAGCTATCACCAAGGAATTACCTGGCCATGGTTATTAGGACTGTACTATAATGCTTTGAAAAATAGTATCCAAGCAAGCAAAAAAGCAGAAGAAAAGAAAAAATGGGAAGAAAAACTAGAAAAATTTATTGAAAAAACAACCAAGACATTCCAAAAAGAACTTTTTGACAATGGCTGTATGGGAGGAATTGCAGAAATTTATGATTCTTGTAAACCGCAATTACCAAAAGGTACAATCAACCAAGCTTGGAGTATAGCAGAAGTATTTCGAATTATTTTAAGAAAGTGATGTTTTTGGTGCGGTGCAAAAAACATCGCTTTCTTGTCTTATATAAAAATTTCAAAGGTATGTTAAAAATTTAGGATAGGAGAGAAATAATGCTAACAATCGAAAACTTAGAAAAAGAACTAAAAAACGAAAAATTACAAAGCTTGTATCTTTTATATGGAGAAGAATTATATTTATTAGAAACTATATTGAAAAAGATAAAAAGCTTATTTGGTGAAGCCGTAAAAGGAATTAACTATATTCATATAGACGAAACCAATTGCCAAGAGTTGATAGCAGATATAGAAACACCAAGTTTTGGTTATGAAAAAAAATTAATCATCGTCAAAAATGCAGGGCTATTAAAAAAAGAAGGAAAACGAAAAAATGCGGAATTAGTAGCCTTAAGAGAAAAGGTAAATGCCTATATCAAAGAAAATATAGAAATAATAAAAACGAGTGTGGTATTAGTTTTTGTAGAAGAGGAAGTAGATACTAAGCAAGAATTATACACCACCCTTGATAAGTTGGGTGTTGTTTGTAAATTTGACTACCAAAAACCAATCCAAATAGAAAAAAGAATGCAAGCCATTTGCAAGGCTTATCAAGTAAAGATAGAAGCTAGTACTTTACATTATTTTATAGAATGTTGTGGGACTAATATGCAAGATGTAATTAACGAAATACGAAAATTAATTGAGTATGCTGGAGAAGGGGGAGAAATCAAAAAAGAAGATGTTGACCAATTAACGACTAAAAAATTAGAAAGTGTTATTTTTGATTTAACAGATTCTTTAGGAAAAAAAGATATTTCCAAGGCTCTACAGGTTTTGAAAAATTTGATTTACACCAAAGAACCCTTGCAAAAGATTTTGATTACCTTATATAATCATTTTAAAAAATTATATTTTGTAAAGCTTGCCCTTCGTTATCAAAAAGATATTATTAGCAGTTTGAACTTAAAACCAAATCAAACTTTTTTGGTAAATAAATATAAAACACAAGCAAACTTTTTTAAAGAAGCGGAACTAAAAAATGTTTTACAAAATTTAAGAGATTTAGATTGTGACTATAAAGTGCGGAGAGATTGATTTACAAATAGGACTAGAAACAATTCTTTGTAAGTATTGTAGTTAAGGTATGATTTGTGCCAAATACAAATCATACCTTTTGGCGTATTCTGGGATAGGTATCGACTAAGAATTTGTCGAAGTTTGTCAAAAAGTTTTTCTTGCTTTTAAGAAGCATTTGTAGTAAAATATTAACGAAGGAGGAAAGAAAATGAGAGAATATAGTGAATTAGAGTTAAAAGTAATAGAAGCTATGATGTTAGAAGCAGACCAAGGGGACTCAATGGATATTAACGATTTTTTAAAAGAAGTTAAGGAGGAAGAAAGGAGAATAGAAAAATCAAAAAGAACTACAAAATTGAAATTAAAAAATATGCTAGAAAAGATTACTTGCAGATTTGTAAGAATTTAAACAAATTGACAACAAATGCTAAAAGAAAATTTTGTGAAAAAATTGAAAAAGAAATAGAAACAATAAGAAATTCACCATATATTTATCAAAAAATAGTAGACACCAATTGTATAGAGGTAAGAAAGGTAAGAATAAAAAAGTATTTATTATTCTATAAAATTAATGATGATAAAATTTCTATTCTTAGAATTTTACCAGAAAAAATGGATTATTTAAATCAATTAAAAGAATATAAAATTTTAATTCAAAAATAAAATTCCAAAAATGTATAAAAAATCATCCAAAAGGCAAAAATAGTAAAAACATAAAAATAAAAAATGGGTGATAGAAATGATAAAAAACAAAAAGAAAATAATTATAATAGGATTATTGCTAAGTGCAGTAATAGCAATAACTGTATTAATTATAGTTTATAAAAATAGTAACTCTGTGGAAGCACTATCCAAATATGGTTCAAGAGGAAGCGAAGTAAGTCAAATACAAACCAAGTTAAAAAGGTGGGGCTATTATAACGGAAATGTAGACGGAATTTATGGAACACAAACTGTAAATGCCGTAAAATATTTTCAAAGAAAAAATGGACTAGCAGTAGATGGAATTGCAGGACCTGCCACTTTAAAAGCCATGGGAATATATACTTCAAGCACTACTTCTTCAGGATCTAGTAATTCAAGCAATGTAAATTTATTAGCAAGACTAATTTATGGAGAAGCAAGAGGAGAACCTTATACTGGGCAGGTTGCAGTAGGAGCGGTTGTTATGAATCGTGTAAAAAGTAGTTCATTTCCCAATAGTATATCAGGTGTTATCTATCAATCAGGATCATTTGATGCAGTAAGAGATGGACAAATTAACTTAACACCAGACGCAACAGCTAAAAAAGCAGCACAAGATGCCCTTAATGGTTGGGACCCAAGCTATGGTGCGATTTACTATTTTAATCCATCTACAGCAACCAATAAGTGGATATGGTCAAGACCAATGACAATAACGATTGGAAGACATAGATTTTGTAAATAATAGAGAGCGAAAAGGCACATCAAACTTTAGATGCGCCTTTTAAAAATCCCTTGACAAACCACAAGCAAATTGATAAGATATAATTGAAAAAATATAAAATTTGTACCTAAAAAGAAAGAGAGGCTAACCAAATGAAACTATATCCGAATGGGTACTTTCAAAAAGTAGAGCAAATTACATTTGAATATCTAAAGCAAAACCAAATAAAAGCTCTTATATTAGACGTAGACAACACACTAATAGATTATCATCAAAACATGAGGTCAAGCATAATTACATGGGCAGAAGAACTAAAAAAACAAGAAATAAAACTATATATCTTATCCAACACAAGCCATAAAGAAAAAGTAGAAAAAGTAGCAAATGCTCTTCAGATTCCTTATCAAAATTTAGCTAAAAAGCCATTCAAAACTGGTTTTCTAAAGGCACAAAAAGAATTAAACGAAAAATCAGAAAACATAGCAGTAGTAGGAGACCAAATTTTTACTGACATAATAGGAGGAAACCGTAGCAAAATGTTTACCATACTAGTAGAACCAATCAACGAAAAAGATTTTTGGTATACGGCATGGAAAAGACCAATCGAGAATAGAATAAAAAATAGATATAAACTTTTAAAGCAAAAGAAGGAGAAATAAAATGTATTTAAACGATGTACATATTGTCTACTATATAGTAGTAGCAATCATAGGATTAATAGTTGGTCAATTAGTAGACTGGGCTAACAAAAGACTACCAGACTATAAAAGTGTTATTTCTAAAGACATCATAACCGAATACAAAATAAAATTCAAACCCAATTACATACTAATGCTATTAACAGCCATTATCTATGTTACACTAATTTATGTTTTAGGAATAAAAGATACCATCATTGCCAACTTAGACTTAATCAAGTTCTTAATACTAACACCAATGTTATTATCCGTATTTGTTATTGATTACAAATTGCAAATCATACCAAATCGATTAAACTTGACAATATTTGAAATTGGATTTATCTTTGCTTTTTTATACGGTTTATCCAATGTTGCCATTACCATCAATATGTTACTACGGAATGTTAGTAGGAGGAGGAATCTTCTTAGCAATTACCTTACTAGGTGGACTTTTTTATGGGAAAGAAGCCATGGGATTTGGCGACGTAAAACTAATGGGAGCCTTAGGACTATATTTTGGATTATCTAATATTATCATTATAACATTAGTTTCCTTTTTGATAGGTGCGATTCTTAGCATTGTATTATTAGCAACTAAAATTAAGAAATCAGATGAATACATACCATTCCGGACCATTTATTGTGATTGCTACCATGATTAGTATGTATGTACCATTTGAACAAATAAAAACATTATTAATGCAAATCTTCACCTTAGGAATGTATCGTGGCTAAAAAATAAATCAAAAATAAAGGAGGATAACATGAACGAGAAATTACAATGGTTAAGAAACAAAATGGCAAGTTTAGACTTGCAAGGATTTATCATAACCAATCCCGTCAACATTCGTTATTTAACAAACTTAGAAGCAGAAGGAATTTTATTACTAACCAGAAAAGAAAATATCTACATTACAGATAGCAGATATATAGAGCAAGTTCATACCACCTTAACACTTTTTGATGAAATTATTGTATATGATGTTCATGATGTATCAAAAGATGATTACGAGAATTTCTTTTTATTTTGCGAAAACGTAGGTTTTGAAGAATATGACATATCCTATGCTAAATATAAAGAATATATAAGAAAATATAAAATTCATAATTTTGTAGAAACAGAGCATATGATAGAAAAACAAAGAATGATAAAAGACCAAGAAGAAATGAGTAATATTGAAAAAGCTTGTGAAATAACAGACCAATGCTTTACCTATATTTTATCTTATATAAAGCCACGGAATGACGGAAAAACAAATAGCAGAGGAAATAGAAAACTATTATAAAAAAAGAACTGACGGATTAGCCTTTGAAACCATTGTAGCATCAGGAGAAAATACTTCTAAGCCACATGCTGTTCCAACAGACCGAAAAATACAAAAAAAAGATATTATAACCATTGACATGGGGTGTAAAGTAAATGGTTATGCTTCTGATATGACAAGAACTTTCTTTGTAGGAGAAGTGCTAGAAGAAGTAAAACCGGTTTATGATTTAGTCCTAAAAAACCAAACTCAAATTACCGAGCAATATAAAGATGGTGCAAGTACAAGAAGCTTAGCTAAAATGGTAGAAAGTGATTTTAAATTATATAACTATAATTTAGTCCATAGTTTAGGCCATGGTGTTGGGATGGAAATTCATGAAGCACCTTATATAAGCTATAACAGTGATACCCAATTACGAGAAAACATGGTTGTTACCAATGAGCCTGGTATTTACATTCCAGGGAAATTTGGCGTAAGAATAGAAGATACCGTTCAAATTACCAAATTTGGATGTATAAATTTAACCAAATCTGGGAAAAATTATATTGTCATTTAAATAATCTTGTATGGCAATCGCTTAAAAATTTATGTGTTAATACCTAGTATTATGAAATG
>CAMSQT010000030.1 GCA_947062645.1 uncultured Clostridium sp.
GAGATAGCTTTTCAGCCAATTCTTCTTGTGTATATTCTGCTTTCGATCTTGCCAATTTAATTTTCTTTCCAATATTTTTTCTTAAAACCTTTTCTTCACTTTTCATAGGTACCTCCTTACACTTTATTTAAAAAAAGTATAGCAATTCTAATTTGAAAAAAGAACGAACTATCAATGCGAAATAAAAAAACAAATAATACAAATTATTCTAGAAAAAATAAAAGTAAATGTAAGTTATTTAAAGTTAAACAAAAAAAAATAAAAAAATTTCAAAAAATGCTTGCAAAATAAGAAAAGTTATATTAAAATTTAAGTGAAGTGGAGAAAAGTGGTGCAAAGTGGTAACAAAGTGGAAGGGAGTGAAATTAATTGCTAATTGGTGAATACGAGCATTCCATAGATGCAAAAGGCAGAATCATTATGCCAGCAAAACTAAGAACTGATATGGGAGAAAAATTCATCGTAACCAAAGGATTAGATGGATGTTTATTTGCGTTTTCACAAAATGAGTGGTTAAATTTCGAAACCAAACTAAAAACACTACCACTAGCAGACAAAAATGCTAGAAACTTTGTAAGATTTTTCTTATCAGGAGCAACAGAATGTGAAATTGACAAACAAGGAAGATTTTTAATTCCAAACAACCTAAGAACAGCTGCAAACCTTGAAAAGGAAGCAGTTATCATAGGAGTAGGAACAAGGCTTGAAATTTGGGACAAACAAACTTGGCAAAACTGTGACGAAAATATTTCAGCTGAAGAAATTGCCGAAAATATGACAATGCTTGGTATATAATACTTGTAAAAGTTTATATAAAAACACAAAAGATAAACTTACAAAAGAAAAATCCATAAGAAACAAAAGACAAATTTACAAAAGATAAAATTACCAAAGAAAATAGCTAAGATACAAAAGATAAATACTAAAGATAAAACAACAAAAGCTTTTAAAACGCAAAAGAAAGTTAAACAAAAGAAGCTAGAAAAACCAAAAGATAAAACAAAACAAAGATTTCAGCTGGTAATTTTTAGAATTACCAGCTATTTTTTATAAAAGCTAAGGAGTAACATTAAATTGGAATTTAAGCACAAACCAGTCATGCTAAAAGAATGTATCGAAGGATTACAAATAAAGCCAGAAGGTATCTATGTAGATCGGTACCTTAGGAGGAGCAGGGCATAGTAAAGAAATCGTAAAAAGATTAGAAAAGCAAGGTAGGCTAATAGGAATTGACCGAGACCAAGAAGCATTAAAGGCAGCCAAAGAGGCATTAAGTCAATTTTTCAATGTGCAATATGTACATGACAATCATGATAATATCAAGCAAATACTAGAAAAACAAAACATAGATGAAGTAGATGGGATTTTATTAGACTTAGGAGTCTCTTCTTATCAATTAGACCAAAGAAATCGAGGTTTTAGTTACTTAGGAGAAAACGACCTAGACATGAGAATGGATAAAACCCAAAACTTAACAGCAAAAGACGTTGTTAACCAATATTCTGAAGAAATTTTAGCAAACCTTATTTATGAATATGGAGAAGAAAAATTTTCTAGGCAAATAGCCAAAAATATTTGTATAAAAAGAAAAGAAAAAACAATAAAAACCACGAAAGAATTAGTAGAAATAATTGAAAAATCCATTCCAAGAGCAAAACAAAAAGATGGACATCCAGCCAAAAGAACCTTTCAGGCAATTCGAATTGAAGTAAACAATGAAATCAAACCATTATACCAAACAATAAAAAACAGTATCGATTGCTTAAAAGAAGGAGGAAGGCTATGTGTTATAACGTTCCATTCTTTAGAAGATAGAGCCGTAAAAAATGCTTTTATCGAAGCAAAAGGAAAATGCATCTGTCCTAGTGACTTACCTTACTGTGTATGTGGCGCAAAATCGTTAGGAAAGATTATAACCAAAAAACCAATTACAGCAACAAAAGAAGAATTAGAAGAAAATGCAAGAAGTAAAAGTGCAAAACTAAGAATTTTTGAAAGAAAATAAAAGGAGGTGAATAACTTATGGCAAGAAGTAGATATGAATACGGAACAAGTCCAAGAAAACTAGAACCAGATATCACAAGAAAAAGTAGACAACAAAAGAAAATAAGAGTGGTAGAGGACTTGCCAAAACAAGACATTAAAATATCAAAAGCCCAAAGGAAAAAACAGACTCAATTAACCTTTGTTGTTGTTGGAATATTTATTATACTTTTAACCGTAAGTTATCGTAATTCTCAAATTAATGAAAAATTCAACCAAGTACAAACCTTAAAAAGAGAATTATCCTCTATGAAAAAAGAAAATGAGCAACTAGAAGTTAGCATTCAAAACAGCGTAAACTTAAACACCATTGAAAAATTAGCCAAAGAAAAATTAGGTATGCAAAAACTAACCAATAAACAAACTGTTTATATATTGTTACCAAAAAAAGACTATGTTGAACCAGCAGTAGAAGAACTAGAAAAGGAAGAAGGCAATTGGTTTGAAAAAATAGTCAACAAAATAGTAAATAAATAAGAAATTGCCAAGAGGGATGTTCCTTTTGGCAATTTTTTTATTTATGATGTTTTTTGATTAAAGTTTATATATTTTTTATAAAGTAACATTCGGGGGGACCAACAAATTACAGTCTGTTATGTAATTACAGACTGTATGAAGTTGGGAGTTACTTTATAAAAAATCATATAAACTTTTACAAGAGTAAATATAGAAAATTGAAAAAAACATCCCTCTTGGCAAAATCCTCTTTAGCACTACGGAAATGAAGAACAGAAGATAACAGGAAAAAATATTACAAAACCATTTCAAAAAAGAAAACAAATTGTAAAACTACAAATAAACTCTTAAGCAAGCATATAATGTAGAAGCTATAAAAAGCAAAAGTAAAGAAAAGATAGGTTGATAGAAAAATAAAATGTTGTTACAATTTAGATAAATATAGTTAAAGAAAAATAGGTTGAAAAGATGAAAGAATTTCAGCCCAATTTTTAGTGAAGGAAAGGATGAAAAAAATGAAAAAGAAAATTAGCATGATATTTGCAATTTTAATTCTAATTTTGACAACTACTTTATCATATGCTACCTCAAAAGTAGAAGCGACTTTAACAGCCACTTCTCAAAAGTTATATGAAAAAGAAACCGTTGTATTTACCTTAAAAGTAGATAGCTTCCAAGACATAAATCATGGAATTGATGCCTACAAAGGGGTTTTAGAATATGACAAAACCATATTTGAAGAAGTAAAAGAAGCTAATTTTAAAGCATTAAGTGGTTGGGAGGGATTACAATATAATTCCCAAACTTGTGAATTTGTTGTTTACAAAAAAGCAGGAACTACTTTAGAAGAAAACATAGTAGAATTATCGCTTCAAGTAAAAGAAGGAGTAAAAGCTGCTAAAACAGAAGTTAAGATGCTAGATATGGTAACTTCACAAGGAAAAGAAGATATTTATGTAGTAAATGGAAAAAAGGCTATTCTTGAAATGGACATTATAGAAGAACAAAAACCAGAGGAGAAGCCAGACGACAAACCAATTGAGAAACCAGATGAGAAGCCAGAAGACCAAGACCCTGGAGAAGTACCACCTAGTAAACCAAACATCGAAAAACCAAATAACAATAAACCAAATGGTGGTGTACAGCTAGAAAATCAAGACCAACAATATCAAGGAAAACTACCAAAAACCGGTAAAAATTATACCATGCTATTCTTATTACTAGCAGTAGAAGTACTAGTAGCAGTAAGAGCCGTTCATTTTGGAAAGAAATGGATGACAAGCGAAAAAACAAAAGCGACAGTTGTTACAACACTAGCCGTTGTATTATCGATGCAATTTATAGGAACGGTTTATGGAGCTGTTACTACCTTCGCTCAAAAAGGAGAACTAAATGGAGATGGATCCATTAACTATGCAGACGTTAGTTTGTTAGAAGCTCATTTAATTCATTTGAAACCATTAGGAGAAGACAAACCAATTGAAGAAGCAAAAACCTTATTAGAAAATGCAGATATGAATAGTGATGGGAAAATCACAGTAACTGACCTTAGTATTCTAATCCAAAAAATCGAAAATAAATTAAATTATGAAGTAACAATAAGAGACTTATTAGTGAATAACTATTACCCAATAAAAGGCGAAGAAATAGTAATAAGCTTTGATGCAGATGTAAATTATGATGCAACCATTCAAGCAATTACAGTAAATGGAAAAGAATATGAAATAAAAAGAAACGAAGCCAATAACAATTTATACGAAATTAAAATAAATGTAGGAAATACCAGTGGGGTAAAAGAATACAAACTAGAAAAAGCAAAATTGGACAATGGCAAAGAAGTGAAAATAGAAGAGGAGGTTAAAGTTGATGTCTTAAAACAACAACCTCAAATTCAAAACTGGACAGTAGAAGAAGATATCGAAAAAACAGAATTGAATGTATCCTTTGATGTAGTAGATCCTGACCAAGCCTTTGTCTCTGGAAATTATAGAATTGTTGAAAAACAAGGAGAAAACGAAGCAGAAAATGAGTCAGCAGACGGAGATGCTATCTTAACAGGAGAAGTAACAGCTGGAAATAACAAAATTAACGTTAAAGTAGAAGAAGGAAAAATCTATGAAATTATTATGTGCTTGACCTATAACTTAGATAGCGATACTTTAGAAATAGAAGGAGAAAATCAAGTAACGGTTACCGAAAAAGAAGACTTAAAATTAGTTGTAAACTATGATTTCAAAGTATCCGATTTAGAGACTTATCGTTATCATGACGGAATCGAAGAAAAAACAGAAGAATTTAAGACAGGAGAATACATAAACTTAAAATTCAATAGCACAAATGCTACTACTTGTACACCAAAAGAAGCGATTATCAATGGAAAAACCTATCCATTAACCAAAGAAAACGATAAATATAAAGCAGTAGTAGATGGAGCAACTAGTACAGGAACCCATACTGTTAAATTAGAAAAAGTAATTTTAAGTAATGGAAAGAACTTTGAAGTAGGGCAAGAAGTAGAGGTAAAAGTAATCAAAAACGCACCAATCGTAAAACGATTTAGAGCAAATGAAAGCGTAGAAGACAAAGAAATTAATATGCATCTTTTCTTAAAAGATATTGACAAAACAATCACTGACCTTACCGTAAAATTATATGATAACCAAAATAACGAAATAACAACTAAAAATTTAACCGATAAATTAGTAGAAGAAAACCTAACAGATGAAGAAACCGAAGAAGAAATCAAAAATACCTATTATATTAATAGTCAATTAGACACTAGCACAGCAACAATGCAAGATAGCTATAAAGTAAAAATAATTGCTAATTACCAACTATTAGAAAATGACGATGAATCTATTCATACAGAAGAAGTATTGTTGGAAGAAACCATAGAAGCAAATCCAGTTGTAAACATTGAAAAAGTAGACGTTTCTAAAAAATATCCAGAAAAAAATGAAAATATCACATTAACCTATAAAGTGGAAACCAACAAAAAAGACCTAAAACTTACACACATTATGGTAAATAACTTAAAATGTATTGCAACCAAACATATTGATAATGACGAAAATGTGACCTATACAGTGACATTAAGTGCAGGAGAAACAGCTGGAATCTTAAACTTAGATACAACAGAATTCATTTTTGAAGGAAATATAATAGCCCATGTAAGAAATAATGTGCAAGTAGATGTCTTAAAAGACAAACCTACTAGCCAAGCATTTTTACAAGTAGACGACATTGATAATAGTACCGTTAGATTAACCGCTAATATCGTAGACCCAGATAAGGCATTTATTAGGGGAAAAGCTGATTTAGTTAGAAATAGTGATGGCGAAATAGTAGCTACCAAAGAATTTGACGCTGAGCATATCACATTTGTAATTGAAAATGTAGAATTAGAGACTGAATACACCCTTGTTGCTAAAATGACCTACGATAGAGATACCAATAAATTAACAGAAGAAACCAATCAAAACTATGTGGAAGACGAAGAATTTAGAAGAAGACCAATTCAATTGATTGCAGACTATCAACTAAAAATAGAAAATATTAAAACCTATCGAGGAGAAACAGAAAGTAAATACTTAGAAAGAGGAGAAGAGGTAACCATAGCTTTTGATAGTACAAACAAAACAGCCTTTTATCCTGTTCAAGCAGTGATTAATGGAAAAACCTATTCACTAGAAAAACAAGGAACAACTTATAAAACTAAGGTACCAGTAGTTTCAAGCTTTGGACCAAAAACAATTACCATAGAAAAAGTAATTCTAAATAATACAAAAGAAATCGAAATCACTGAAAATAACCAAACAAGAGTAGGAATTTTAAAACTAAGACCAACCATTACAGGATTTGGTTATGTAGAAGATGAACAAAATCAAGCGATTAAAGTAAATTTTGTGGTAAATGATGTGGAAGATACCATAACAGGAGGAACCATTAAAATTACAAATGAAAACGGAGAAATTGTAAAACAAGAACCATTTTCTCGTGATATGACAGAAATTAGTTTCCCAAAAGGAGTTTGTGAAGAATACGAAATAGAAATATTAGTAGATTATGACCTAGATACCAACCAAATTACAACAGGAGATAACGAATATGTAGCACAAAAATTATTAGCAGAAGGAATCAACGTAAGTGGTGAACGTCTATTCGAAGTAAAAGACATCTTAGAAATTAGTTTATACCAAGAAGGAAAAGCATCTGAAGTAACAAGTATAACCGAAGCACAATTAAAAGACCACTTAGACGACTATATCGTAAAGGTAAGAACCAAAGGAATGCCAATATTCTATACACAAATTGAAGATTATGAAATTACAGAAGAAGGAGACTTAAACTTTATCTTAGCTTATGATAATGTAATTCAATATCAAGATGGAACCAAACAAAATAAACTAAAAGTAACCTATAGCAAAATGGAAGATGGGGTAGCTCATAATAAGAGCATTGAATATCTGATTTCCGAAATAGAAAAAGACCCAACAGGAACCTTTACTTTAACACAAAACTATGATGCTTCTTATTTGAATGTATCAAGAAATAGCATTATACCAAATACTTTTAGAGGAACTTTAAATGGAAATGGCTATAAAATTTACAATATTAACAAACCATTATTTGAAACCCTAGAAGGAGCAACGATTAAAAATCTTACCTTAGAAAATGTGAATTTATTAGGGGCAAATAGCAAAGGATCTATTTCAAATGTGGCACAAAACACAACCATTAGCAATGTTCATATCAAGGGATTAGATATGACAACAGGAACCAATGAATCTGGTGGAATGGTTGGTGACATGCAATCTGGTTGTACCGTAGAAGAAAGTAGCGTAACGAAACTTCATATCAAATTAGACCATATTAGAGTAGCAGCAATTGCAGGAAAATTTGATGGAAGTACCATTAAAGACTGTTATGTAGAAGGTATCATAGAATCCATTACCTCAACTAGAGATGGTGTAGGAGGAATTGCTGGAGATGGCTGGGGAACAGCAGATGCTACTATTACGAATTGTATTGCTAAAATAGAATTTGTAAACAATACAAGAGCGAAAAACAATGGAGGAATTTTAGGACTTGTTAGAAATAACAAGGTAACACTAACCAATAATATCAGTTTATGTACAGGAACAGGAGTAAACAAAATATGTGGTACAGCTATGAATTCTGCTTCAACCAACAACTATGAATTAGAAGAATCTGAACTGATTTCCAATGCATCTGGAAATAAAGTTAAGAAAATAGCAAAAGACAATATAAATCAAGAATTCTTTGTAGAAGAAGCAAAATTTGACCAAGAGAAATGGGATTGCACAGATGCTTCTTACGAGAACTTACCAACATTGAAAAAAGACATCCATAAGGAAGATGATATTGTAGTAGAACAACCAACAACGAATAAGTTATACATTCCAGAATATAGCAGAATTAAAAAGATAGCAGGATTTGATACCAATAAATTAACAACTTATCATAACTTGCATAAATTAATGCCATATTATGATGCAAAATACTTAGTAATGGATGCATCAACCATTCCTACGACTGATGTATTAAATACAAAAGTAATTAAACATATTTTACCTTATGCCAATGGAAAATTGATAACCTATATTACTTCAAAAGATTATCAAAAAATCACAACGATTAAAGTAGTCTTTGAAGATTATAGCGTAAAAGAATATAACGTAAACTTTGAAAAATTCCAACAAAATATAGCAATTTATAAAATACCAGAACTAAACTTAAATTATGCTTATGACAATTATGCCATCAAAGAAGATGGAAGCATGATAACTACCATAGAAGAATACATGAAAGGTCTTGATTATACAACCGATTTAGACCCACTAACAACGGCAGGAGATAGTAGATTATACAAAGATCATTACAATCAAATTATAAAAGCCAATGCAAAACAAATTGCAATGCAATTATTACAAAATGATGAAAATAGTGTACTTACTATGGAAAATAAGGTATTAAATAGTAAAATACAACAAGATTTAATTGACAGTGGAAAACTAAAAGAAATTGTATATGGATATACCTATTATGACAGATGGTATGGTTTTGAAATAAGAGGAACGAAAGTATCAGACCTAATGCTATTTGAAGGTAAAATGTATTCTGACTTAATGACCTATTATAATGTTGTAAAAGAAACGTTTGTAGGAAATTTAGTGCCAGGCAATACAGATGCATTTTACAATACATGTCTAAAGAAATACACAGGAAGTTCAAGTGTTGGTTATTTCTTAGATTATATAATAGCTAATATTGGTGGATATGAAAATGTAGATGATTGGTTTACTGAATATTTTGGAGGAAGAAACATATTATCTGAAATTTCAGTAGACAATAGACCCGATATTTTATATCGTGGATGGTTTAGGCTTAAGAAGAATACTAGGATGATACTTCCCGTTATTACTATGCCAGAGAACTCTACTTATATGATAGCTGGACCATATCATTTACAATTTGGAGCTCAACAGTTATATCATAAAAATCCTGAGACTGATACTGGAAGAGCAGAAGTACTAAGGAATGTTAATACACATGTTAGTCTTGTTAAAAAACATGTTTCAACTTTAGCAGGAGCATTTGATGATGGTAAATGGAGTAGTTATTGTATTATGTCATATGATTGTACAAAAGCAATTACTGGATATAAAACTTCTTATTTTCCAGGTACAAATATTCCACTAGGAACTAAACCAGTTTATACACAAGGAAAAGTTGGCCAAGAACAACCATTCTTTAAGAACTTTAGTGAAGTTTTAAATCTATGGCAACCTGCTGGTAGCTCAGCTGGTGTTGCTAATAATGCAGGATTCTTATGGTTCCAAGCAAGATCAGGACTTACTAGTTTTGATACTTGGACTCATGAGATGGAGCATGCATTAGATGATAAAATAATGTTATATAAACGAGGAACGAGAGTTAGAGCGGAAACACTTACAGAAGGTAATGTTCAACAATATGCTAATTGGAGCGAAAATAATCTTGTTCAAGATGTTGGACCTTATTACTTTAATACAACCTTCTACTTGAATAAAGAAGGTAATGCAACTCAGAATTTAACACCAGAGAGAATTAATACAAAAGAAAAACTAGAAAATTATTATAAAGGGCAACAAAATGCACTAGATTTACTAGACTATATTGAAGGAAAAGCATTTATTAAATTAACACCAGAACAACAAGCAAAAATTGCGACAAGAATGAATATATCTGCTGGTTGGTCTTCTTGGGGAGGAATTACAGCAGCACAAGCTACTGCCATGAATTTAACATCCTTAGAAGCTTTATATGATAATAGAATTGTGCTAAGACCAAATAATGCTTGGGGAGCAAGTGTAAGAGGATTGAATGTTATCAATGGTCTTGGAAGCAATGATTATGGATATGAATCTGTAT
>CAMSQT010000031.1 GCA_947062645.1 uncultured Clostridium sp.
GGAGTTCAGACGTGTGCTCTTCCGATCTGAATGCAATCTATGATAGAACTAGTGCGGTTATGTTATCTGGAGAATGTGCAATGGGAAAATATCCAGTAGAATGTGTTAAAACCATGGTGAAAATTGCAAACAGAGTAGAAAAAGACATCGATTACTGGAAAAGATTTAAAGCAAAAGAAGATGTCAATATGGATACTTTAGAAAGTAAAATTGCTTACTCAACAGCAGTAATGGCAATGAACTTAAATGCAGATGCAATTTGTTGTTACACAAACACTGGTGATTCAGCAAGAAGATTTGCAGGATTAGGAGTAGGATGCCCAATTTTAGCAATTACTGATAATAGAAGAACCTTCAACCAATTAGCAATTGCATGGAATGTAACACCTATTTATGTAGAAAAGAAAGATACAATTGATGATGTAGTAACAGAAGGAATTGAAAAATTAAAACAAAAAGGAATTCTAGAAAAAGGTGATACTATAGTTGTTTCAGGCGGTGCTAAATGGTTAGCAACAGCTGAAGATAGTAAAATTATTGGTGGAATTGCAAGAATTTAATTTCATAAAATAGTAACTATAACAAGTCCAGACTTTATTTTATGGTGAAGTCTGGATTATATTTTATGTAAAGACAATCATAAAGAATTATGCAAAAGATATCATCGAATCCCCAAAAATCTATTGAATAAAAAACCTAAAAAAATATAATAAACAAAATAAGAGGTGGTTATGAAAAAGAATCTAATGAAAAAAATAAAAAAAGATCAAAAAGGTTCAGTTACTTTATTTGTACTAGTAACTTGCATATTTTTTCTTATTGTTGTCTTATTAGCAAACATCAATATAATCAACAAAAAGAACAATCAAAAAAAGCAAGTTGATCAAATTATTGAAAACTATAAAGTAAGTAGCGAAGAATTAGAAAAAGAATACAATGGACTTTATAAAGAAACAGACGTTTATGTAGCATTAAAGGGAGGAGATACCTTATGTTTTTATAACAATCAAAAGGAGGCCGAAAAGGATGCTAACAAATATTATGACAATGTAAAAAATCGTGTTTTTAAACGTTCATACTCAAAAGGTCCTGATACGCCATGGTATGAAGATAGCGCCAAAATAACAAAAGTTGAATTTTGTACAGAAATAAGACCAATTAATATGGCTTGTTATTTTTCGGATTTATCAGCTTTAACCGAAATAAAGGGATTGCAAAACTTGTACACAGACCAAGTAACTAGCATGTTTGCTTTGTTTTATAATTGTACAAGTCTTAGCACCATTGACGTATCTAAATTTAAAACAAGTAAAGTTACAATCATGGATGCTATGTTCTACAATTGTGCCATGGTAAATAATATAATAGGATTAGAAAAATTAGATACTAGTAAGGTTACAAATATGAATAGTATGTTTGGGAATTGTATAGGTTTAACAACAATTGATATATCAAATTTTGACACAAGTAATGTAGAACAAATGGCGTATATGTTTATGTCAGCTTCAAAACTACAGTCAATTACATTTCCAAGACAAATGAATACAAGCAAACTAACTACCATAATAGAGATTTTTGCCGGTTGTGAGTCTTTACTAAATCTAGACCTAAATAATTGGAATACAGAAAATGTAGAAAATATGAAAAATGCCTTTTTAAATTGTAAAGCTTTAACAACAATCAAATTAGAAAGCTGGAATACAGGAAAAGTAACCACGATGAGTAAAATGTTTCAAGGATGTGAAAATTTAACGCAGATTGATCTTTCGCGGTTGGAAAACAGAAGAAGTAATCCATATGGGAGAAATGTTTCGTGAGTGTAAAAAATTACTAGAAATAAATATTCGTGGTTGGAAAACAGAAAAATTAACCAATATAAATTCAATGTTTTATGACTGTAGTCAATTATCACAAATCGATCTTTCGCGGTTGGAAAACACCAGCAGTTGAAGATTTTGGTAGTATGTTTCAAAATTGTACAGGGTTAAAAGTTATTAATTGCCAAGAATTTACAATTAAACAAGGAGCCTATGTAGGAGACATGTTTAACAATTGTACTAGTGTAATAGATTTGAATATAAGCAAAATGGATGTATCAAAAACAAGTAGTTGGCAGTGGATATTTGCTAATGTACCTAATACTGCTAAAATAACAACCAGCAGAACCATGAAAACATGGATAGAAACGGTATACAATCCAACCTGCTATGCAAACTTTACAAATATTGAAACAATTGATTAGTTGATAAAAGCAACAAATTTTCATACTCATGAAAAAGCGTTGCTTTTTTTTAATAAGTTATGATATACTATAGCTAACAAAATAAAAAACGGAAAGGAGAAGAAAAGCAAAATGAAGCCAATTGTAGCAATCATCCGGAAAGCCAAATGTAGGAAAATCTACTTTTTTTAATTATCTAGTAGGAAGTAGAATTTCTATTGTACAAGACACACCAGGTGTAACAAGAGATAGAATTTATGCTGAAACGAATTGGAGAGGAAGAAACTTCACGCTAATTGATACAGGGCGGAATCGAGCCAGAAACAGAGGATATTATCTTATCACAAATGCGTGAGCAAGCAAACCTAGCAGTAGCTATGGCAGATGTGATTTTATTCTTAACTGACGTCAAACAAGGCGTAACAGCAGCTGATCGAGAAATAGCCTTAATGCTAAAAAAATCAGGTAAACCAATTGTTTTAGTATGTAATAAAGCAGATAATTTTGATAAAGATAGGCAAGATGCCTATGAATTTTACAATTTAGGAATAGGAGAACCTTATCCAATCTCAGCCTCAAATGCTATTGGAATAGGAGATGTGTTAGATAAAATCTATGAAAGTTTTCCACCAAAAGACGAAAAGGAAGAAGAAGATATCATAACAAAAGTAGCCATTATCGGAAAACCAAATGTAGGAAAATCTTCTCTAATAAACAAAATTTTAGGACAAAACCGAGCCATAGTAAGTGACATAGCAGGAACGACCCGTGATGCTATAGATACCGAATTTGAAAACGAAAAAGGAAAATATGTATTAATTGACACGGCAGGAATTCGAAGAAAAAGCAAAGTAAAAGAATCCATTGAAAAATTTAGTATAATGAGAACATTACTTGCCATAGAAAGAGCAGATGTATGTTTAATGCTAATTGATGCAACTGAAGGCGTAACCGACCAAGATGCCAAAATTGCAGGAGAAGCACATGAAGCCGGAAAAGGAGTAATCATAGTAGTCAACAAATGGGACATGTTAGAAAAAGAAACTGGAACCTTAGAAAAATACAAAAAAGAAGTATATGACAAACTAAAATATCTATCATATGCACCTATGATATTTATATCAGCTAAAACAGGACAAAGAGTACATAAGCTATTTGACTTAATCAATTATGTAGCGCAACAAAATGCAATGAGAATCGCTACATCTGTTTTAAACCAAGTAATCAACGAAGCAATTGCCATTGTTCAACCACCAACAGATAAAGGAAAAAGACTAAAAATTTATTATGGCACACAAGCTTCTACCAAACCACCAACATTTGTTATTTTTGTAAATAACAAAGAACTATTTCATTTTTCTTATGAAAGGTATTTGGTTAATCAAATTAGAAAAGAATTTGGTTTAGAAGGGACGCCAGTTAGAATCATAGTTAGAGAAAAACTTGAAAAATAAAGGAGGAAGAAAAAATGATAGCTAATGTTATTATGGCAGTAATAGCCTATTTAATAGGAAGCGTAAATTTTTCAGTCATAATTAGTAAAAAAATAGCAGGATTTGATGTAAGAGAAAAAGGAAGTGGTAATGCGGGAAGCACCAACATGCTTCGCTCTGTAGGAAAAAAAGCAGCAGCCATCACCTTACTATGTGACATCTTAAAAGGCGTAGTTGCTATCCTAATTTCCATCGTATTTGGTAATATTGTAAAAGAAGCTAACCAAGAACTATTACTACAAATAGCAGGAATTACTGTAGTAATTGGTCATACCTTTCCTATCTTCTTTGGCTTTAAAGGAGGGAAAGGAGTAGCTACTTCATTACGGAATTTTATTAATGACCAACTGGAAAATTGGACTAATTTGTCTGGTATTTGCATTAATTTTAATTTTACTAACTAAAATGGTATCATTGGGTTCTTGCACAGCATCTATTCTTTTTCCAGTATTAACCTTATTTATCAATGACAGCTACACAGTACTTACACAAGAAAAAACGGGAAGTACTTATTTTATCTATAGTGTTATTTTAGCTATCATTGTGTTATACAATCATAGAAGTAATATAAAAAGATTAATGGATGGAACAGAAAATAGAATTAGTTTTAAAAAATAAAGCCAAAATTGCCAAAGGGGACGGACCTTTTTGGCAAAAAAGTAAAGAGGGATGTAAAAGGCAGAATAAAACAGGCAAAAAGACTATATGGCACATATAGTCAATTAAAAATAGAGAGGATAACCAAAAAATGAGAAAAATAGCGATCATTGGAAGTGGTAGTTGGGGAGTAGCACTTGCTACTCATTTAGCTAAATGTGGAAACGAAGTAAAAATCTGGTCTTTTTCTAAAGAAGAAAAAGACCTTATCAACCAAGAAAGAAAATGCAAATTTTTACCAAACTTAGAAATTCACGAAAATATAACCTGTTACAACGATTTTGAGCAAGTGATACAAGATGTGGAGTTTATTTTGCATGTAACACCATCTAAATTCACAAGAGAAATATTTAAACAATACAAACAATATGTGGGAAACACGCCAATCATTATTTGTTCAAAAGGTTTTGAAAAAGAAACATTAAAAACATTAGACGAGGTTATAATTGATGAATTGCCAACTGCTAGAATAGGTGTTTTATCAGGACCAAGTCATGCAGAAGAAGTATCGATTGCTATCCCAACTGTTTTAGTAGTAGCTTCTAAACATGACGATATTTTACAAAAAGTGCAAGAAACCTTTATGTGTGGAGAAATGCGAATTTATACTTCAAAAGACGTAAAAGGAGTTGAACTTCGGTGGAGCCTTAAAAAATATCATAGCCTTTTGTGCGGGAGTGGCAGCTGGAATTCATTTAGGAGATAATACATTTGCAGCATTAGTTACAAGAGGATTAAGCGAATTAACAAGATTAGGCGTAGAATTAGGGGGAAAACAAGAAACTTTTTATGGCTTAAGCCGGATTAGGGGATTTGATAGTAACTTGTTTAAGCGAGCATAGCAGAAATAGAAAAGCAGGAAAATTAATAGGAGAAGGAAAGTCTTTAGAAGAAGCAAAAAAAGAAGTAGGGATGGTAATTGAAAGTATTGATAATATTGAAGTTGCTTATCAATTAGCAAAACTACATACAATTGACATGCCAATTGTAGAAACCGTTTATCAAGTAATTTATGAAAATTTGTCTCCTGAGCAAGCCGTTAAAAATTTAATGACAAGAGACAAAAAAAGTGAATAATTATTTGATAAAAAATCCATACTAAGGAAAATTGGGGATTTAGGGACGTTCCTTAAATCCCCACTCTAGGGACAAGGGGACAGTCCTTAGACTATCACCATAAAAATAATAAATTAAAATAAAAGTTTATCGTTCAAGCTAATTTTCATAGAAATTCTAAATTCATAATATGGCACCCTTCCATGTCAAGCATGAACGCTTTCCATATTATGAATTAAGAATTTCTAATTCAATTACTTTCAATCAAAACTTTTATTTTAAAATACTATTTTTATAATAAATAGCGAATAAAGGACTGTCCCCTAGTCCCCAAAGTAGGGATTTAAGGAACGTCCCCAAATCCCCAAAGATAGGAGAGAAAAAAGATGGAATTTTTTGATAAATTAGGCCAAAAAGCATCCCAAGCGTATAAAGTAACTGCTGACAAAACAGGAAAAATAGCCAAAGAAACCAAGTTGAAATTTAAAATTGGAGAATTGAAAACGCAAATCAACAACATTTATGAAGAAATTGGTAAAAAGGTTTATGAAAAACATATTAGAGAAGAAGAAATTTGTATTAAAAAGGATTTAGAAGAACAATGCACAAAAATCGATGTATTAAGCGATGAAATTGATAGTTTATTAAAAGAGTGCTTAACTTTAAAAAATAAAAAACAATGTAGAAATTGTTACAAAGAAATAGAAAAAGAAGACAAATTTTGTTCTAATTGTGGAAGTAAGCAAACCGATGAGCCAATGCAAGAAGTTGAAATATTAGAGACACTAAGAAACATAGAAGTAGAGCCTAATAAGGTAGAGGAAAAATCAAGTTTAGAAAAAACAGTACAAATAGAGGCAGATGTAGAAAAAGAACAAGTAGACCAAGAAGCAAAGGAAAACCTAGAAAAGACTGTGGAAATTGAATCAAGTGTAAAAATAGAAGAAGGCGACGAAGGAAATAATGGCCCAACTTATAATGAAGAGGACGAAATAGAAGAAGAATAAAACGAAACAAGGAAGGGGAGAATGGCTAGTAACACTAGCATACAATAAAATGAAATTAGTAGTACAAAGAGTAAAAAATGCAAAAGTAGAAGTAGAAGAAAAAATAACAGGACAAATTGAACAAGGCTTTTTAGTGTTGTTAGGGGTAACCCATAAAGACACAAAAGAAGAAGTGGAGTATTTAGTAAAAAAACTTTGTAATTTACGAGTATTTACTGACGAAAATGATAAAATGAACTTATCTTTAAAAGAAGTAGAAGGTAAACTGCTAATTGTTTCTCAATTTACATTATATGCAGATTGCACCCATGGCAACAGACCTTCTTTTACAGAAGCAGCAAAACCAGAACAAGCAAATGAACTCTATGAATATTTTTGTAAATGTTGCCAAGAAAAAGGATTACAGGTAGAAAAAGGAATCTTTGGGGCTGATATGCAAGTTAGTCTTTTAAACGATGGACCTGTGACAATTATCATTGAAAAATAAAAAGTCCCCAATTAAACCCGGAACCAATGGGGGATTATTGGGGATTTAATACGGAAAACGCTCGTACAAGTATTTTATAATATCATCAGCGTTTTCTTTTGTAATATGCACATAAACATTTTTATCTAAGCAAACCCACATGGTTAAATTGAAATCTTCGCAATTATCAATAAAAGCACCAACAATTTCTGCCAATTCTACAGGATTTTTATATTCCTTTTCCCAAGATAAATCTTTTTGAATTTCAAAATCTGTATTATAAAAAAGGCTTAAAAATCGGTTTAATTCGCCTTCTTTTTTACTATATAAATGAACACTTGCTAACATACAATCTCCTAAAATACTTTTTATTTTTAGTATAAAAAAATACAATAAATTTTATACATAGAATAAACAAAAACAAAAATGTAAATACTAGAAAAAAGGAAACCAAAGGAGGTTTTAATTTGAAAAATATAAAAAGAATTGCCTACATGGTTGTAATTGTAATTTTAGTAGTGTTATCTCTTACCATTTATACAAATGCTAGTAAAAATGATAAGCAAGTACAAAAAGATAAAGTTTTTGCAGAGATTAAATACCTAGAAACTAAAATGGCTAATTTATTAAATAGTATGAATCATATTGAAGCTAGAAATTATAGTGTTATTAGTAGTGAAATTTCAAAAGAAACCACGGAAAAATCCAATAGTGGCAATAGTTCTTCTAATCAAGGTTCTAAAAGCGGGGGAGCTTCTTCGCAAGAAGGAAGCTCTGGAGGACAGTCTTCTCGGACGGAGAACAAGGTGGTTCTAGCGAAGGTGGCTCTGCTGAGGGGTCAGCAAGCCAAGACGAAAAAAAGAATCAAAAATTTGAATTAAAAGAAACAGGCGTATTAACAAATCAAGAGGATATCAATTGGGATATTGTAAAAAGAGAAGTGGAAGGGATATATGTTTCCATTCCATCTATTACGATGGACTTTTACGAATTAAATTTGAATCAAGAAGATATTTTAGGATTTAATACACAGTATGATAATTTGACTAAAGCAGTAAAATCGGAAAAAAAAGAAGAAGTATTAGCAAGACTTACAAGTGTCTATGATTTTTTACCTAAATTTTTAAGAGGTGCCAGTCAAGATGCGCTTTATACCACTCTAATAGAAACGAAAAGTCATATATTTAAAGCCTATTCTAAGTTAGATGGCGGAAATTGGCAAGAAATTTCAAGTGATATGAAAAATGCCATTGATACCTATTCAAAACTGCTAACCAATACAGAGATTGATGCCAGAAAACAATACAATATAAGTAAAGGTTATATTATGATAAATGAACTACAAAATGCAACCAATTTAAAAGAAACTTCTGTATTTTTGATAAAATATAAGAATTTACTAGAAGAATTTAATAATATATGATATAATTAAAAACAGAGTAAATTGAATAGTCGCTGGTAAATTTCGAAAGGAATTACGAGAGGAAAGTCCGGGCTCCATAGAGCAAAGATGCTAGATAACGTCTAGTGAGGGTGACCTTAAGGAAAGTGCAACAGAAAATAACCGCCAAGATTTTTACTTGGTAAGGGTGAAAAGGTGAGGTAAGAGCTCAACCGCCATTATGGTGACATAGTGGGTCAGTGTAAACCCCATCTGGAGCAACACCTAAGAAAGAAGATTAAGCCTGCTCGGCGCCTTCTTGAATTGCGTGGCTGGAGGCATATAGCAATATATGTCCTAGATAAATGGCTATTTTAAAAGACAGAACCCGGCTTACAAATTTGCTCTTATGGCTAAAGTGGGACAGGCACACTTTAGCCATAACTTGTTCCAGAACACACTAGAACAAAGGAGAGAAGGAAGAATGAGAAAAATAAATTTCTTAGCAACTGATGGTGTTAAACTAAATGGAATTATTTACGAAAGTGAATTATTAACAAGTCAAGCTAAAAAGATTATATTATCTATACATGGGATGACAAGCAATTGCTTAAAACAAAGAGAAGAGATAATAGCCAATCAAGCTAATCAGGCAGGAATAGACTATTTTTGCTTCAACAACAGAGGAAGTGAAATTGCAAAATATATCGAAAAAAATAACGATGGAAACAAAGAAAAAAGACTAGCAGGAACAGCTTATGAAGACGTTTTAGAAGGCTATGAAGATATGATAGGTGCTATGTTAAAACTAAAAGAACTAGGCTATCAAAATATCTATTTACAAGGTCATAGCTTAGGTTGCACTAAAATAGTCTATACTTACAATGAACTAAAAGAAGAAAATGATAGTTTATTAGAAAATATAAAAGGAGTTGTACTACTTTCGTTAGTAGATATTCCTAGAGCCTTAAAAATTCACTTAGGAAAAGCCTTTATAAAGTATCTAGAGTTGGCCGAGGAAAAAGAAAAAGAAGGAAAAAGCTTAGAATTAATGCCAAAAGAAGCTTTTATCCACCCCGTAAGTGTAAAAACTTTTTTACGATATGCCAGAGATAACCAAGAAATTAACTTTGCAAATTTTGGGGAAGATGCCGAGTTAATACAATTAAATAATATAAGTACACCTTTGTTTATGAGGTGGGGAAATGTAAAAGAAATGATTATACAAGAAGCAAAAGAACTAGTTGATATTGTAAGAGAAGCTATCAGTAATCCTAACAAAGACATTGATTATATAGAGGGAGCAAATCATAGTTACCAAGGAAAGGAAGAATATTTAGCAAAGCAAGTGGTAGAATTTATTAAGAAAAACTAAAAGGAGAAAAATACAAATGAATGAAGAAAAAGAAACAATAAGAAAAAGAAAACAAAATATGAAAATATATTCACTTTATAGAGCCATATCATGTGATTTGATTTTTTTATATGCCATAGACTTTTTGTTTCTAACTCAAGTAAAACATATTAGTGGTGCAGATGTTGTATTAGGAGGAGCATTCTATGGTATATTTATGATTCTTTTTCAAATACCGGCAAGTATGATAAGATCGGAAGAGCGTCGTGTAGGGAAAGAGTGTTGGATCGAGTGTA
>CAMSQT010000032.1 GCA_947062645.1 uncultured Clostridium sp.
ACACTCGATCCAACACTCTTTCCCTACACGACGCTCTTCCGATCTTGCTTCAAATGAAGAAGAAATTAACCATCAAGAATTATTAAAAAAAGCGGAAGTTAACCAAGAAGACTTAAAAACCAAATTAACCTTTGACTTAAAACTAAAATTAGAAAATGGAAATGAATACAAAACAACCATAACCCTAGACTTTCCCGTTGGGAATGTAGTAGAAGAAGGTACCGTAGGAACCGAAATAACAGAAGTAAAAGACTTTGTTTTCAAGAGACTCTAAAATAGTACCTAAAAACAAGCAATAGAAACTTTTAAATAATACCAAAATTCTCTTGCTAAAATCTAAAATTCAGTATATAATAAAAATGGTCAAAAACTTAATCTTTGTATGGAGAGAATCCAATAAAGACCTATGAATCTTGTCAGGTCCGGAAGGAAGCAGCAATAAGTAGAAATCTTTATGTGGAATCTTTCCATAGAGAGATTAAGAAGTAAGACCATTTATTTTTGAATTTTTAAAGCTCTTTGGAAGGATGTGAGAAAAGTGGCGTACACAGCATTATATCGAAAATTTAGACCGTTAACATTTAGTGAAATGGTAGGACAAGAGCATATCACCAAAACCCTAAAAAACCAAATTATAGCCGGGAGAGTAGGGCATGCCTATTTGTTAAATGGAGGAAGAGGAACCGGAAAAACATCAGCAGCAAAAATACTAGCAAGAGCCATTAACTGTTTAGACCCAAAAGACGGAGAACCATGTAACAAATGTGAAATCTGTAAAGCTACCTTAGCAGGCTCACTAACAGACATCGTAGAAATGGACGCAGCCTCTAACAACAGTGTAGAAGACATTCGATCCATTCGTGAAGAAGTAAATTTTCTACCAACAAAAGCAAAATACAGAGTATACATCATAGACGAGGTTCATATGTTATCAACAGGAGCCTTCAACGCCTTACTAAAAACACTAGAAGAGCCACCAGAGCATGTAAAATTCATATTAGCAACAACAGAGCCACAAAAATTGCCAGCAACCATACTTTCAAGATGTCAACGATTTGACTATAAAAGAATTTCCAATGAAGACATCATAAAAAGGCTAGAAATTGTATGCAAAGAAAGCAAAATCGAAGCCACCCAAGGAGCCTTAGCAATCATAGCTTCTTTAGCCGAAGGTGCTATGAGAGACGCTTTATCTATTTTAGAAAGATGTATTCAAGATGGAGATAACAAGATAGACGAAGACAAAATAAAAGATTTAGTGGGAATTCCAAAAGTTACCTTTGTAAATAGTATCATGAAAGCCTTACTTGAATATGATGTAGATAAAGCACTAGAAAAGCTTAGCGAAATATTAAAAGAAGGAAAAGATATCAATCAATTTATTTGGGAAATGATAAAATATGTTAAAGACGTCCTAATTTATCAGGCAACCCAAAAATTAGATTTATATAATGACGAAGAAATAAGCCAAATAAAAGAGATAGCAGAAAAAACACCAAAAAATAAATTAGTAGACATAGTATACAAGTTATCACAATTAGAAAGTAACATAAAACAAACAACACAAAAAACTATCATGCTTCAAGCCGGTATTATCAAGCTATGTAACCAAGAAGTGGAAAATAGTCAGAACATAGAAGAAAGAATCCAAAAAATAGAAAATTATTTAAAATCAGGAAAAGCAAATTTAGCTGGTACAGCTAGAAATACAAACAATGTAGTAACCAAAGCACCAAGCAATTCTCAAAAAACAATGGAAGTAGCATCAAGTACAAAAGTAAGCCAAACCAAGCCAATAAACACTAAAAAATACGCTAAAAATCCAACTGAATATTGGCCACAAATCTTAAACGATTTAAAACAAAGTGGAAAAATTGTACTATATACAAACCTAATAGGAACCATAGCAACAGAACTAAACGACATGACAATAGGAATTGAATTTCCAAAAGGAATAAGTCCATTTGGAAAAACTGTTTTAGAAAAGCAAGAAAATATAAGAGAAATTTCAAACTTAGTATCTATGGCTTATGGCAAAGAAATGCAAATAAAATATTTAACAGAAAGCCAAACGACTACTGCTCCAGTCACAGAAGAAGAAAATTTGCAAGAATTAGCAGAGCAATCAAACATACCATTTAATATAATAGAATAATTTATAAAAACAAAAATCAATAAAAAGAAAGGAGAAATAAAAAATGAGTAAAAGAGGAGGCTTCCCAGGAGGAATGGGAGGATTTGGAGGAATGAACCTAAACAACTTAATGAAAGAAGCAAAAAAAATGCAAGCAGACATGGAAAAATCACAAGCAGAATTAGCAACCAAGGAATTTGAAGCAACAGCAGGAGGAGGCGCAATCACAGTCAAAGTATCAGGAGAAAAAACCATCAAAGAAATCAAAATAAAACCAGAAGTAGTAGATCGGAGACGACGTAGAAATGCTAGAAGACTTAATCCTAACATGCGTAAACGAAGCCTTAAGAAAAGTAGACAATGAGCAAGCCAATGCATTAGGAAAATTCAACATACCAGGAATAGGGATTTAGGGACGTTCCTTAAATCCCTACTTTGGGGATTAGGGGACAGTCTTAAAAAAGGAAGGAAAATAAAAATGTCACTTTATGCGCCATCTATCGAAAAATTAATTGAAAGTTTTGAAAGGTTACCAAGCATTGGGCATAAAACAGCTGCAAGGCTTGCTTTTCATATATTAAACAGCACAGAGCAAGAAACAAATGAATTTATAGCATCAATCGTAAATGCTAAGAAAAATCTAAAATATTGTAGTAAATGTTATAACATAACAGACGAAGACCCATGTAATATTTGTAGCAATCCAAAAAGAGACCAATCCATTATTTGCGTAGTAGAAGATGTAAGAGATGTTGTAGCCATGGAAAAAACACATGAATTTAAAGGCGTATATCATGTTTTACACGGCTCTATTTCCCCTATGAATGGGATAGGACCAGATGACATTAAAATTAAAGAATTACTAGCAAGATTAATGGAAGGACAAGTAAAAGAAGTGATTCTAGCAACCAACCCAAGAGTAGAGGGAGAAGCAACAGCTATGTATCTGTCAAAATTAATCAAACCATTGGGAATAACAGTAACAAGAATAGCACATGGAATCCCTGTTGGTGGAGACTTAGAATATACAGACGAAATTACTTTAACAAAAGCATTAGAGGGAAGAAGACAGTTATAAATAAAATGCAGTAGTTGAATACCAACAAACTGCATTTTTATTTTGTGCTAGATTATGCCAAAAGGATTTTACAAATTTCTTTTGTCGAATTAGGATGTCCAAGTAATAAAGCATTTGTAGCCATTTGGTTTAGCTTATTAGGATTAGAAAATAAATCATGAAAAACCTTAGAAATATCCATGTCCTTTTTTAGCCAAATACCAACCTGCCTTTGCTCTAAAAATTCGGCATTTTCTTCCTCTTGACCGGGAATTGGATTAATAATTAGCATAGGAACACCGCAAGCTAAAGATTCCGTAGTTGTCATACCACCGTGGCTTACTGATGACCAAATCAGCAACGGCCATAAGCTGTGGGATTTGATTAGTAAAACTCAAGACTTTAACACGTTTATCTGCCTTGTTTTTTTGAACTAGTTCTTCAAATTTAGCTTTCATTTTAGCATTTTTTCCAGCAATGGCAATAATTTGAAGGTCATCAGAAAATTTTAGCAAACAATCGAAAATCGCAAAAGTTTTGGACTTCCCTAAACCGGAACTCGCCACCGCCAAAAAATAAAATATTTTTTTTCCCTTCTTTTAATTGATAATGCTTCAAAATTTCTTTTTTATCATAATTTTTTAAAAACTTATTAGACAAAGGAATACCAGTTACAAAAACTTTTTCCAAAGGAATGTTTTTGGACAATAGATATTGCTTCATATTATCATTTGCCACAAAAAAGAAATCTGTAAAATCACTACCAACAAGCCATTGATCATGAGGAGCAAAATCTGTCATAATAGTTGCAATTTTTGCCGAAATTTTATTTTTTCTTTTTAAATAACTACACATCTGGCTACTAAAAGGGTGGGTAGAAATAATTAAATCAGGCTTTTTATTGCGTAACAAACGAAGCAACTTAATTGCCATAATTTTATTAGACCTAGTAGAAAGATGTGCCAAAGGACCTTTTTGTGAATCGCTATAAATTCTGCCCCATACCCAAGGAGCTTTTTTAGCGGCCTCTCTGTAGGCAACGGTTGTTAGTTTTTCTACTGTTTTATTCACATACTTCATACAATCAATCATTTCTACAAAATGACCGTCACCGCAAATTAGAAATAGATTCATAAACAGATTTAGCAGCATTTAAATGACCACCACCATAAGAAGCATAAAAAATTAAAATATTCATAAAATCTCCTATTCTATTAAAAATCATTATTACAAAAATAATTCAAAATAATGACCTAATTTTCTAATGGCATTTTATCACAAAAAAAATAAAATTTCAAAAAATGGAATATTTTTTAAATAAAAAATACAAAATAAGATAGAAAAATAAAAAAGAAAAAGGTGATTCTTTGAAAAATATAAAAAAAATATTCCAAATAATTTTGATATTACTAGGTATTATCCTATTAATTTTATTTCTAAAAGGTGACATAACAAACAAAAGTGTCACATATGCAGCATCATCAAGAACGCCAGACGTTCAATTAATGGCAAGAGCCATTAATGGAGAAGCAAGAGGAGAGCCTTACGAAGGGCAAGTTGCTGTAGGTGCCGTTATTCTAAATCGTGTAAAAAGTTCACAATTTCCCAACAGCATAGCAGGTGTAATTTATCAATCAGGAGCCTTTACAGCAGTAGCAGATGGACAAATAAATGCAGCCATAAGCGAAGGATCTACGGTATATAAAGCAGCCCAAGATGCTATGAACGGATGGGATCCAACAGGTGGATGTATTTATTATTTCAATCCAGCAACAGCAACCAACAAATGGATTTGGTCAAGACCGCATGTAAAAACGATAGGAAAGCATCGTTTTTGCAAATAAAAAACATTAATAAGGAGAAATGAACATGAATAAATTACAAGATTGGAAAGAAAGATTAAAAAAAGGACACATGTTAAGTGTCATTTGTGTATTGTTAGTTGTAGTAGTAGCATTAGGAATTATTCTTTATAAAAAACAACAAGAATATAAACAAACAGCAGAAAATAGCTATAATATGGCATTTTATGAATTAGTGGGCTATGTGCAAAATGTAGAAACCTACCTAGCAAAAGCATTAATATCTTCTACTTCTCAACATGGGGCAGAAACTTTAACAAATTTATGGCGAGAAGCCAATATGGCTCAAAGCTATCTAGCAAGGCTTCCTATTGAAAGCCAAGAATTAGAAAATACTGAAAAGTTTCTAAATCAGGTAAGTGATTATAGTTATTCTTTATCAAGAAAAAATATTTACGATGAAAATTTAAGTGAAGAAGATTTAAAAAACTTAAAAGATTTACATGCTTATAGTGTAGAACTAGAAAATACTTTAAATCAATTGTCAGAAGATTTAAACACAGGCAGATTCTCCTGGGGAGAATTAACCAAAAAAGGAACAGTAGCATTTGCCCAACAAGTAGATAATATTTCAAAGGAAAGTTTTAGTAACCTAGAAGAAAATTTTCATGAATATGCAGGGTTAATTTACGATGGTGCTTTTTCAGAACATCTAACAGGAGAAAACAAAAAAGGTTTAACAGGAGAAGAAATTGAAGAAGAACAAGCAAAAAAAATAGCAGAAGAATTTATTGGAAAAGATAACATAAAGCAAACCGATAGTTTAGGTTTTAGTGAAAATGCAACGATTCCTGTTTATGATTTTTCAATAACAAACCAAAAAGACGAAACAACAAACCTATCAATCGCTAAAAAAGGCGGCCATATTGTATCTATGAATAGTAATAGAGAAGTTACAGCAGAAGCAATCTCACAAGAAGAAGCTGACCAAAAGGCAAAAGAATTTTTAGCACAAAAAGGCTTTCCAAACATGAAAGAAACTTATTATTTAAAACAAGAAGGAATTGTTACTATCAATTATGCGTCAACCCAAGAACAAGTAACAATGTATCCAGACTTAATTAAAGTAAAAGTGGCCTTAGATAATGGAGAAGTTTTAGGAATGGAAACAACAGGTTATTTAAATAATCATACTAATAGAGACATTAAAAAAGTTAAAATAACAAAAGAAGAAGCTAAAAAAACATTAAATAAAGACTTACAAGTCCAAAGTGAAGGATTAGCAGTAATTCCGACTGAATGGAAAACAGAAATCTTATGTTATGAATTTAAAGGAAAAGTAGAAGATAGAGAATTTTTGGTGTATATCAATGCAGAAAATGGTAGAGAAGAAGATATCTTAATTATTACTAATACACCAAACGGGACATTGACAATGTAAAAAAATACTTGACATAAATTACACAAATATGTTATGATGTAACCAATGTCACAATGTCGAAAAATGTCGAGGCAGAAAGGAGGAAGCCTAAAGTTTAATATTTAGGCGAAGCGTTATGACAGCAAGAGAAAAGGCAGCACAAAAGGCAGAAGAAATGCAGGAACTAGAAAGAGAAGAAGAGCGGATACTTGTATGGTGGATTCTAAAATTGATTGTTGCACTAATTGCAATATTAATAATAGAATGGCTACCGGTAGTCAATCTGGCAACAATGCTTGGGGAACTGCTTATAGCAGTTATGACTGTTGTTGATGGCGGAAAAAGGGAAGAAGGACTAAGAAGGATAGACATACAGTTATTTTTCTTATCTCGCTAGTAAAAAAAGAAAAGGCGTTGCATTGCGATGCCTTTTCTTTTTACCTATTAAATTAATGTCTTTTATAAGTATCTTTCGAAAGTAATTGCCTATCTACAACCTGACCATCACGTTTTAAAATTTTATAAGCCTCAGAGTAGATAGCCGTAGGTGTTCTACCCGTTTCATAAGAAGAAATTTGAACTTCTAAATCATCTTCTTGCTTCATACCAAAAATTTGGAAATTAGCAATTCCGCCAGAAACAGAACAAACCAACTTAATAGGATAATTTCGATTATTCTTAAACTGAAAGTCAAGAGCGCCATACACAACTGTTGCATCCCTACTTGCTGTAACATAAGAAGGGACAAACTGATGATTTGTTCTTTGGGTAATTTCTAAATTAGCATAAATAACAGCATTATACAAAGTAGAAGTAATCTGACAAATACCGCCACCAAGACCATCTTCAACCCTACCTTGCACATAAATAGGAGCCTCTTTATAGCCAGCACTAATCGTTCTTGCTCCAACTACCTTATTATAAGAAAAAGTTTCACCAGGCATTAAAACAGTACCATTTATTTTATTAGAGGCAAGCACTAAATTGGTAGTTCGGTTTCGATTACTTGCGGCATATCTAGTAGAAAAAGTAGATAATAAATCAGGAAAAGCTTCTGTTCCAATCATATTAGTTGTAACATTAGGCGTAATAATATGCAAAGGAATAGAATATTCTTCTTTTTGTTCTTTTTCAACTAATGCTTTTGCTTCTTCTAAAGAAATTTTAAAATCCACTCCATTTTCAGAAGGATGTATTTCAAAAGGATCTTTTGTGTAATACGCATCTACAGGGTCTTTTCGGACTTCTTGATAAATCTTTTCCATATTAATATTATCTGGTTTTTGTGCTTTAACAGCAATTTTTATTGGGTTTTTCAAAGCTGAAAAAGTTGAAATAGAATTTTTGATTTCTTCTATAGTACCATCTACATCAATGATATTTCCTTCTTTTCCGGCAGTAACAATTAATTCGGAATTTTCTAAGTAATAACTGCTTTGTACTACGGCATCTGGTAATTGAGAAGATAAAGTCTCTAAATTTTTAACTAAAGACTTTTTGTCAAATGTAATTTTTGGTTCGATATTTACATGTCCAAACATCATAGACAAAACTTCTAAATTATTTTCAAAGATATTTCCTTCTCTTCCTACTTGAAAAGCAGAATTTGTAGCAGATTTTGTATCAAAAGAAAAATTCATTTGTGCCAACGAAATTGTAGTTTCAAAATCACCATGTTTTAAAGTTATTTCATCTGGCAATTTATCTTTTAAATAGTTATCAAGTTGATACTTGGCATCAGAAGGACTAAATCCAGAAACATCAATTTCTTTAATATGTACACCAGATATTATATTAGTATTAAAAATATTATAAACCGTAAAAATAGAAAAACTTAAACCAAAAATAGCAATTACAGCAATAACACAAAGTGTAACAATAGAACTAAGATTAGTTTTCTTTTTTTCAACTGGAACATAAGGAACCCATTGATTTTGTTGCTTTTTATTATCAGTTTCTTCCACTTTTTTAAGTTCTTTATTTTCACTAATTTGATTTTTGTTTGATTGTTGTTCTTTTGCTAATTTTTCAATTTCTTCACTTTGTTTAACTGTTTCTTTCATGGTAATATATTTTTCTTTTTTTTCTAAAAGCTCATTCTTATTGCCCATTTTAATCTCCTTAGCATTCGTAATCTATTTTATTATATCATATTTTAACAAAAAAAGTATAAAAAATATAAAAAATGTCAAAATAAAATTAAAAAAACTGTTTATACTATAATTATAAAACTTAAATTTAAGTTTTATAATAAAATCTTTTATGGATTTATTTTAGGAGGATGTTATGTCTAGAAATAGTAAATTAATATCTGAAAATTTAAGAGAAGAAATAGCAAAAGAATTAGGTGTATATGACCAAGTAAAACAAGATGGAGGAAGTTGGGCTAATGTGTCTTCAAAGCAATGTGGTAACATTGTAACAAAAGCAATTGAAATAGCCAACAGAAGTGTTGAAAACAAATAGTTATTTCTTAAAAAATGGAAGCTAAGCAAAATATGGTTTAGCTTCTATTTCTTTTAGCCTATTATTAAATGTCGAAAAATGCAGAAATTTGCGATGAAAAGCAATAGAAAAGGTATTGCAAATTTTGTCAATTTATGGTTAAATAGAAGTGTGCAATTTTGTTTTAAATATTGCATAAAATAAATTTTATCTATAATTATCAATTTATATTTTAATGATTTAATTTTTAAAAATCGAAAAATTTCCAAAAAAAAGAAAAAACTGAGCCTAACAAATTTTTTATATTTCAAATTTAAAAATTTATCTAAAATTATAGTTCTAAAATTTTATGCTCCCTATTTAAGCAAAAAGCAAATAAATAAAAATTTTGCTACAAAATCAAACTTTACTCTTGCATAAAAAAAGATTTTATAGTAAAATTAGAAAGGAAGGAAATATGGTAAAAAAACCAAAACAAGCTAGCTATGAAAAAGACAAAGGAGGAGCTACCATACAAAATGGGGAAATAATAAGAATCCCAGCAATTAGAGATTTCATGTTTAAAAATTTATTTGGGGTAAATGGTAAAGAGGAAAACTTAAAAGGGTTGTTGCAGGCAATCTTAAAAATAAAAATAGAAAGTTTACAAATTCAAAATCCAGAACTGCCAAGAGAATATGAAAAATCAAAACGTGGCGTTTTAGATGTAAGAGCAAAACTGCAAGATGGAACAATAGCGTCTATAGAAATGCAAGTAAAAGACGAAAATAACATAGGGGAAAGAATCACATTTTATATTTGTAAATTGTACATAAGCACCATTGGAGAAAGTGGAAAATATGAAGATATGCCAAAAACAATTGCAATAGCTATTACCAATTTTAGTTATTTTAATCGAAAAGAATATCACCAAATAGCTCACTTAAAATTTGAAAATTGTCAACACCAAAATGAAATGGTAGAACAAATATTAAAAGGGGAGGAAACTTCTTTCCTAGCAGACAGATCGGAAGAGCGTCGTGTAGGGAAAGAGTGTTGGATCGAGTGTAG